>JACOTA010000032.1 GCA_016178585.1 Nitrospirota bacterium | reverse complement strand
CCTTCTTTCACGACCTGCGCGTCCCCTTCACCAATAACCAGTCAGAGCAAGATATCCGAATGATCAAGGTGCGTCAGAAAATATCCGGATGCTTCCGAACCTTACAAGGCGCAAAAAACTTTGCCCGCATCAGAAGCTACCTATCCACAGCTCGTAAAAACGGCTGGAACCTCTTGCAATCCATTTCCCAGTCCATGACAGGTCAACCGTACTTGCCTGAAATGCTTTTTCCTCCCTGACACTCCTGAGTAGTTACAAAAAAATTTTCTTGCTGATTACAAATAAGAGATGCTTAACGATCAAATTCAAGTCTTAATTTTCCGCAGGAATGGTAACCCTTCAGTGAAGGGTGGGCATTGACGAAAGTGCCTGGTATGCCATGGATGGAGACTTCGATGAATTTTGCTTATCAACCTTAATGTCATCATCTAGAGATGAGGATAAATTCATCGGCGTCGGAGAACAGAGTTAGAAAGCTGTCATTGCGAACAAAGTGAAGCAATCTCAAGACTTTACGATAAGATTGCCACGCACCCTTCGGTGCTCGCAATGACATGATTAATAAGTGGGTGCGAAGTCTATCGCTGGTCTTGGGTGGAATGTATTGATTTTTTAACTCATTCAGGTTATGGTGATCAGGAGGAATATCTGCATAAAACCGGTACCCGGGCGATTTTAGAAAGAATGCTCCAAAATCTGATAGCCGTTTACTCCCGCAACAATCAGTCATCTGCCGTTTCTTTTATGACCGAACTCATTGAAATCCTTCACCGGCCCTGATCAATGGAAGCTCCTTCGTTATTTCTTAAAAAAATTCTAACCTTTCAAAAAAATGGAAAGGTTCTTGATCTCGCCATGGGCAGGGGAAGAAATTCATTTTTTTTAGCCCAGAATGGCTACGAAATCGACGGGATTGAACTTTCCAAAGAATCCATTGCCGAGTGTCAAAGAAAAATTGAAATAACCCATTTACCCGTTAAAATAATCGAAGCCGACCTCGAAAAGACGGCACTTCCTGAAAATACCTATGATCTGGTGATCTGTTTTTTTTATTTACAAAGAGATTTATTCCCGCAAATCAAGGCGGCATTGAAAAAAAACGGGTTTGTGGTTTATGAAACTTTTCTGATTGACCAGCATCTCCAGCATGGTTCTCCCCGGCGCGTAGAATTTTGTTTGGGGCATAATGAATTATTAAATTTTTTTAGAGATTTCAGGGTTCATTTCTACGAAGAAGGTAAAGGGGAAGGGGACAAAATTACGGCCAGAATTATTGCCCAAAAAAATTAATTTTTTTGTATTGATTTCAATCATAATCCCACATTATAATGACTTCATATTCTTCTTTATTTTCCTAAAAAGAAGAGTGACCCCTTGAAATTAAGTTATCGTCGTTTAGTAAATGGAGGATCAGAAAGATGGCTTTATATATTACCGATGAGTGTATTTCCTGTTCAGCCTGTTTGCCTGAATGTCCTAATGAGGCAATTTTTGAAAATCGCGCTGAGTCGGAAGCCAAAGGACATCCGGTAACTCCCGGACATGGAGAAAATGGTGATATTTATGTAATTTCACATGAGCTGTGTACGGAGTGCGTTGGATTTCATGACCAGCCCAAATGTGCGGAAGTTTGTCCGATTGACAATTGCTGCATTTTGGATCCCGCGCATCCGGAAAGCAAAGAAGACCTTTTAGCAAAAAAAGATCGGCTCCATCCCGAAGAAGCCGCTCATTAAAGTATTTTAAAACATCCTTTAGGATAAAAAAGGAGGAGAAAACTCCTCCTTTTTTATTTGGGTTTTAAGGGGGTCTTCCGGATTATCCCTGCAGAATCTTCAGAATGCCTTTTGTTAAAGTCCTAAAAACGTCTAATCTTCCCCCCGGCGGTAAAAAAATCATTGAAATTAACGGACTGGAAATTGCGCTTTTCAACATTTTGAATCAGGTTTATGCGATTTCAAACATCTGCCCGCATAATGGAGGTTCGCTTGGAGAGGGGATGTTGTTTGGCCAGACGCTTCTTTGCCCGCTTCATTTTTGGAAATTTAACGTCGTGACGGGAAAGTCCTCGAATCAGCCTGCCTATCGGGTTGAAACCTATCCGGTTAAAATAGAAGAGGAAACGATTTTTCTCGACCTGCCTGACGAAGACCCCGACGAAGAGTAGATTTTTGATCTGTTGAGAATGGGTCATATGCCCCGCACGGGACTTCCAGCATGGTATTGTTGAAGGTGGGTCGCAAGCCGCAGCCTTGAGGACGACTGAGGCGTACATAGTAGGTACGTTGAAAGAGGCCGAAAGGCGAGAACGCAGCAGAGGACTCTTTATCAACAAATCAGAGTTCCAATTCCATGTTCCAGTAGAGATAATCCCTCCACGACTCCGGCGTATGTTTTATTCCGATGGTAATGGTCAGAGAAGGACTCCACCTCGGCCGCTGAGGTTTCTTAATGAGTTTCATTCCCGCCTCCTCCGGAGTCCGCCCGCTTTTAATATGGTTGCACCTTATGCAGGCCGTGACGATATTTTCCCATGTTTTGCGGCCGTCTTTCGCGATCGGGATAACATGATCAAACGTTAATTCGTCTGACCTGCATTTTTTAGCGCAATACTGGCACGAATGTTTGTCACGGGTAAAAATATTAACTCGTGAAAATTTAACGACCCGGTGTTTATGGTTGGGATGAATCCGGTAAAGAAGGCGAACGACGGAGGGAAGTTTTATGGTCAGGGAAAAGGAATGGACCTCCCTATTGTATTCTTCAAGAACTTCTACTTTACCTTGAAAAAAGAGGACCAGGGCTTTTTTCCATGAAACGACCCGCAGAGGTTCATAGGTCGCGTTGAGAAGAAGTGTGTGTTCCATCCTGATTGAACTAAGTGAGTTCACCCTTTATTTTTTTCTTTCCTGTCATTTTGGTAAAACGGGAGTTCCGTGACGACGGCGGGTAGCTTTTTATCTTCATGATCAATTTCCACCGGAGTCCCCGTTTGGATAAACTGCCGCTGTACATAGGCCATGGCGATGACCTTTTGAAGCGAAGGAGAAAAGACGGCGCTCGTTACCGCTCCCAAAATCTTTTCACCTGATATTATTTTATCATCTTTTTGCGGAATGTCAGGGTGATTAACAAACAGCCCGACGAGAG
The DNA here is from genome assembly GCA_016178585.1 of Nitrospirota bacterium. NCBI lineage: Bacteria > Pseudomonadati > Nitrospirota > Nitrospirota bacterium. The sequence goes on along the minus strand of JACOTA010000032.1, from coordinate 50,030 downwards.
ACCGGTTGGTATGTCCTAAATAATGAAGCCGTGCAATCGTTTCCTGGCCGATATAACACCCCTTTGTGTAACTAAGGGCTTTGGCTTCTAAACCCGCCTCCTGAGGAAGAATCTCTTCTGAAAGTTCTTTTCCGTAAAGGGGAAGACCGGCTTCGATTCGAAGCGTTTCATAGGCTTCCATTCCAACCGGGACGATTCCATAGGGTTCTCCCGTCTTTAAAAGGGTCTCCCACACTGTTTCAAAATTTTGGAATGACGTAAGGATGTCAAACCCTTTTTCTCCGGACCATTCATGATGAATAATTTGAACTGGAACATCCCCTATTTTTGTGGAAAAAAAATGATAGGGGGGGAGAAGGGGAAAAGAATCTTGAACGAGGGATCTAAGAAGACTCTCGGTTTTTGGGCCTTGCACTGATAAAAGTCCTGTTTTTTCGGTCGCATCTCCAACCTGAGCATCTGTCCCAATTTTATAACGGTTCAAAATTTGGGCTGTTTTTTCTCTTAGCGCCGGTTGGACCACCAGCAGAAGGTGTTCGGGAAAATAAAAGACGATGGCTTCTGAAGCAACTTTCCCCTTTACCGTCGGAATAACGGTATAAAGCCCTTTTCCTTCAGAAAGTCCTTTGACGTCATTGGTCGTAAGTCCCTGAAGGAACTTCACTCTGTCGTTCCCTTTAATTTCAATTTTTCCATAGGAATTGAAATTAAAAAAACCCGCCCCGTTTCGAACCGCTTGATGTTCTTTCAATGGGTTGCTGTAATACGACGTCACTGTTCCCTGTGAAGGAATCGATTGTTCAGACGGGTTGGACATATTTTAAATCTACTTTCAATTCAAAGGTTTCAGGTTAAATTAGCTTGTTCTTTTATTTTTATCCAATCTTCCAAAGGGGTCTTTAAAAAAACAGAGGCCATTTCGGGATCAAATTGGGTTCCCGAATATGTTTTAATTTCTTCCAGGGCTCTTTCCATGGAGAGGGCTTTTCGGTAAGGCCGGTTTGAAGTCATGCAGTCAAATGTGTCACAAATCGAGAAAAGCCTGGCGCCTATGGGAATTTCCTCTTTTTTCAACCCTCTGGGGTAGCCGGTTCCGTCAAAACGTTCCTGGTGAGAAAGAACAATATCGGCACCCTCTTTAAGAAAAGAAATTTCTTTCAACATGGTGTAGCCAATTTGAGGATGTTTTTTCATTTCCACCCATTCCTCAGCGGTCAATTTTGCGGGTTTTAACAGAATGGCATCTGAAACCCCGATTTTACCGATGTCGTGGAGCAACGCCCCGTCCCCGATGAGAGGCATTAAACGACTATCCAGGCCTGCCTTTTGGGCAAGATGGAGGGTGTAATCCCTCACCCGTTTTGAATGACATTGGGTCTCGTGCTCGCGAGCATCGAGTGCGTTGACCAGAGCTTCAAGGGTTCCCTTATGGGAAATATCAACCACCTTTAAAGCATCGGTGAGCATGGCAGACTGGGTTTGAATCGCCTTCTCAATCGTCCGGAGGTAAATCCGTTCTTCGTTTTTTTTTCTTTGCGTCTCGATCGTTTTGAAAAGAGTTTCTCGTATCTCTTGGGCATGGAAGGGTTTGGTGATATAATCTGTCGCGCCAGCCTGGAACATTTTGGTGGCTGTTTTTGCGTCGGCCGAGGCTGTAATCATCACAAAGGCAAGATGCGGCTGACAGGGCAAAACCGATTTGATGAGCTGATAACCGTCTAACATCGGCATTCTGACATCGCACAAAACGACATCAAACGGTTCCTGATTCAGCAGCGTTATTGCATCAAACCCGTTTTTAACCGATTTGTAGGGATAGCCGAAGCTGTTGACAATACTTGTTAGAATTTCACGAATAGGTTCTTCATCATCTACGATTAAAATTCGCGGGACATCTTGAAAAGAGGGCCTGGACACAATCTACCTTTCTTAAAGGGATCTTAAAATAAAGCGGTTCAGAAGATTGCCGATCTCCAAATCGTTTAATCTTAAAAAGGGGTCGCCGGATGCGGAAAAAAGTTAAAAAATATATTTTAATTTATTTAGCGGTTAGTTTATCATTTCTAACCTATATTTTCTATTTAAAAATAATGATTACGACCAGGATTGAAGGTAAAAAATGGAACTTACCTTCGAAAGTTTATTCCGCCCCTTTTGGCCTTTATCCGGGACAAACGATTGAGGGGAGCCATATTTTCCCCAGGCTGGAACGTCTGGGTTATCATTTGAGTTCCGGGAAAATAAGCGTTAAAGGCGATTATTCCGTTCAAGGAGACCAGATCATCATTTATCTCCATGATTTTCCTTATCCGGAGGAACCCTTTCAAGGGTATGTTTTGCGATTAGAGGTCGACCGGGGAAAAATTTCCCGGATTTCTCGTTCTGATAACCTGGAAGATATCTATTTCCAGGAGATGGAACCGGAGTTGATTGCCGGATTTTTTGAAAATTCCTGGGAGGAGCGTATGCTCATAAAGCTTGACGAGATTCCTCCCTCGCTGGTCCAGGCGGTCATTGCCATCGAAGATGAACGGTTCTATCAGCATCATGGAATCGACGTAAAAAGTATTCTTCGCGCGTTTTTAACGAATATCCGATCGAATCAAATTGTCCAGGGGGGCAGTACCCTGACCCAGCAGTTGGTTAAAAATTTTTTTCTGAACCAGAAGAGAACCCTGACGAGAAAAATCAACGAAGCCCTCATGGCTCTGATTCTCGAGGCCCAATATTCCAAGAAGCAGATTCTGGAGACCTATCTGAATGAAATTTACTGGGGTCAAAAGGGTTCCGTCGGAATCTTTGGAATCGGAAAAGCGGCGCAGTTCTACTTTGCCAGGGACGTTAAAGATCTGACGCTTGGAGAATCGGCTCTTCTGGCCGGAATTATCCGCGCCCCAAATCACCTGGACCCCCATAAAAACTTTAAAAAAGCGGTTGAACGAAAAAACGTGGTCTTGAAAAAAATGCTGGACCTCCGCCTCATTTCAGGGGACGATTACCGAAAAGCCGTGAATGAAAAGATTCAGGTTCGGGAATCTCCTGAAGGAGGCCATTCCGCGCCGTTTTTCGCGGATCTTGTCCGCCAGCAGTTGTCCTCTAATTATTCCTCGTCCGTTTTAAATACCGATGGCTTAAGAATTTACACGACTCTGGATGTCGAAATGCAAAAAATGGCTGACGAAACGCTGAAAAAAAATTTGAATTTTCTGGAGAAAACTTATCCGCACCTCAAACATTCCGATCCTTCACGAGATCTGGAGGGATGCCTGATCGCCGTTTCTCCGCATACGGGTCATGTCGTTGCCCTGGTGGGAGGAAAGAACTATCAGATCAACCAGTTTAATCGGGCCACCCAGGCCCATCGCCAGCCCGGATCTATCTTCAAACCCCTTGTCTATTTAACTGCCTTTGAGCAGACGGTTAAAAAAGGTCCATCTCCGAATAGTATAACGCCGGCCACACTTTTGGACGACTCTCCGGTTACCCTGACACTGGACGACAAAAGCTGGTCCCCTCAAAACTACGACCAGACGTTTCACGGCCTGGTAACGGTGAGAAAAGCTCTCGAGAATTCCATGAATGTTCCCACGGTTAAACTTGCTTTAACGATTGGCCTCGACGCCATCATTCAAACGGCGAGAAGCCTCGGTATAGAAAGTCTTTTAAGGCCAAATCCGTCCCTTGCTTTAGGATCTTATGAAGTGACCCCTTTCGAAATAATTTCCGCTTACACCGTTCTCGCCAATCAGGGGATGAAAACGGAGCTGCAAACCATTAAAATGGTGACCGATTCAAATGGAAAGATTCTGGAAGGAAAAAACCTGGAGGTGACAGCGGCGGTTTCCCCTCAAGCGGCCTTTTTGGTAACTTATTTATTGAAAGGTGTTGTTGAAAATGGAACGGCCAAAAAAATCAGGGAATCAGGGTTCCAACGCCCGGCAGCGGGAAAAACGGGGACAACAAACGATTATAACGACGCGTGGTTTGTGGGTTACACCCCTGATTTGTTGACCCTGGTATGGGTAGGGTTTGACCAGGGTGAGAAGTTGAATTTAACGGGGGCCTCCGCAGCGCTTCCGATTTGGGTCGATTTTATGAAAGAGGCGCTGGAGGAGTTTCCCTATTCTGATTTTACTCTCCCGTCAAAGATTCGTTTTGAAAAAATCGTCCCCTCGACGGGACTTAAATGGGCGCCCGAATGCGGCCCGGAAGTCATTGAGGAGGCTTTTTTTGAGGGAACGGAACCGCTCCAATCTTGCCTGAACGATGGGAAGAAATAAAATGAAGAAAATACAATTGGCGGTGCTGATATTGGCCGCGAGTGTTTTTCTGTACTCAGGGTGCGCTCCTCTTCGGCACGAAACGCCTTCTCCGCCGCTTTCCTTCCCCCCTCCGGCACCTCCCCTTTCAGGGGAGGAAGGGGGGAGTGAATCTGAGACGCCCCGGCGGATGGCATCGCTTCATTTAACTGAAAAAGGAAAGAGTGAACTGGAACATGGCGATTTGAAAAAAGCGATGGACCGTTTTGAAAAAGCGATTGGATTGGACGCTCAGAATTCGGCCGCCTATTATTTCTTCGCAGAGGCAAGGTTTAAACAGAAGGAGCATTATCAATCTCTCACGCTGTTGGACCGGGCCGAGCAGATGTTGAATCAACAACCCGATTGGCTGGTGAAAGTCTATCTCCTTCAAGGAAAAAATTGGGAAGCGTTGGGGAATAAGAGGGAAGCGGTAAAAAAATATCAAAAAGTTCTTGCCATTGACCCGTCTCAACCAGAAGCCCTGGAGCGCTTAAAGTAATTCAGAGAAGGGGGAGTCTTCTCTGCTCGGGCTCCGAAGTTTATCCTCATCTCTAGAATTTTACATTATGGTGGGATAATCAAAACTTCGAAGAGGTCGCTGTTCAGGCTCCCCCTTCTCCGAATTACGACCTCTGGCGCGCCAAATTATTCCACTAAGCGATAATGATGATCCCCTTTATCTGCATAGTTCACTGCCCATCGAGCGCCGCCTTCAGATCCTGATGTTCAAATGCTGACGCCATGCGGTTGATCTCCCCTTTCGTGAGACCATACCGGGCGGCTTCGTCGCGCCATTTCGAGACGGCATTCCCTACCTGTGCCGCTATTTCGCGGGCTTTGGTGGCGTCGAGTTCGAAATACCCGGCAACTTCCATCGCCAAAGCGAGGGAGGCCGTGTTGTCATCCTCGTTGACCGCTGTGGTGAGGATTCGCGGCTTGATGTCGGTCGGCTGAGGGTTGAGGTCGTAGGCCGGTGAAAGGCGCCAGCCATCCGGACCTTCATAGAGAAACCCGTGATTGCGCAGGTGGTCGTCGGTATTGGAGATCAGAATATTGAAAACCATCCGCCGCCAAAGCGCCTCCATGTCCGCTTTCGGCGCAGCTCCGTGCTGGCGAAGCGCGTCCACGATTTCCAGATAGCTTCGTGTTTCGTTGTCTTTCGACCCCAGCATGCTCATGGCCGAGAGAAAGGGGATGCGCCGTGCGCCATCCCGGTCAAAACGCCGGAGCAGAAGCACAGGTTTGTTCCCCACGTTTTCGACGCGTCTCTCAGGCACCGCGATGCCGGCTTTTTTTGCCAGTGTGAGAGCCACCGCTTCCCACATCACTGTGTTGATTTCATCATCCCGGCGCGGAAACTTCGCAATCGCGAGATGTCCGTCCTTCTCCCTGACCGATGCCTTTGGCCGTGCGCCGCCAAGCGACGACCCCGGCGCAAACAGCAGGCGCAGATCTTCGTCGGTATCCTTCTCCTCCACGACGTGTTCCGCCGCCGAAAGCAGTTTCGGCAGTTCGACCAGCGGCGGTATGCGTTTGACGCCCTCCTCCCTCAGGAACGGTCCGCCTTCACGTTCGGCAAAGCGGAGCGCGCCTTGACGCGCCTCATCGTCCACCAGCAGCAGGTAGTCGATTTCCTGGAGCGTGCGCGGGGCTCCTCCCTCCCGTTCCGCGCGCCTGCGTTCCATGCGGCGCATCAGCGCCCGTCCCCAGCGGTCCGGCGCCGAGTCGCCGATAGCGCCGAACATCGGTGTATCGGTCGGCGTGTGAAATGGGCCGGGACCAAGCTTGAGGGCCGGTTCCAGAGAGAACCGCTCAGGATGTTCAAGCCAGGCCTGGTCGTATTCGAAGGTGGCGCTTTCCTTCCGCTTGCGCACGCGGGACCACAGTCGCCCCACGAGGCGGGGAACGCCATCCAGATCCACGTACACAAGAGCCTCTTTGTCCATCACTCTCCTCTGGTCCGCTTCTACTTCCGCGCTCCGCGAATTCGTTGCGGCAGTTGCTCCTCTACAAGCTGAAGGCCCACGGTGTCGTTTTTCGGATCGGCGAGGTCGGCGAGGCGCTCGACCATGCCCATCACAAAGAGGACCGTAGCATAGATTCCGATCGCAACGCCGGGATCGCCCTTTTCAATCTTGACCAGCGTTGTCCTGCTGATGGAGGCGCGCTGAGCCGCGATAGCCACAGGGATACGCCGCCGCCGCCGGGCGTCACGTATGTCGTGGCCCAGCTTGCGTAGCGCACGCCTGACCGGGATGGGCAGTATCACCGATGATCGACTCGTTCTCATATTTAGCGTCCATAATTATGGTCATTAAGTATTATAAGATATATTATTATGAACGTTAAGTCAATGGAAGCTTTCGTAGCAGATATTGGTCTTTGGCAACGATAGAGAAGCCCTGGATCATCTAAAGTAATTCAATGGGGTGTAGCCTGAACAGCGACCTCTTCGAAGTTTGGTCACCCTTCCTTAGTATCGTAAAAATAGCCGGTAAACTTCGGAGCCCGAGCAGAGAAGGCTGCACCCCATTGAATGACAAACTCTGAGCGTGACTCTTAGGGAATATAGCCTTTTCGCGCGGTGTTTTCGCCAATAGACTTGACCTGCATGAACTGCAGAAGATAATCCGGTCCACCGGCTTTCATTCCAACGCCCGAAAGTTGAAATCCCCCGAAAGGTTGCCTTCCGACGAGGGCGCCGGTTATCTTCCGGTTAAGATAAAGATTACCGACATGAAAATCAGATTTGGCCCTGGCGAGGTGGGAAGGTTTTCTTGAGTAGACGCCGCCCGTTAAAGCAAAGTTTGAATGGTTTGCAAGTGTGAGCGCCCGGTCGAAATTTTCTGCCTTAAAAATGGAGAGGACAGGTCCAAATATTTCCTCGGTTGCCAGGACAGAATCAGGGCGTACATCCTCGAAAATGACCGGCCCGATGAAGTAACCGGGAGATTCTTCCTTCCGATGGTATAAGACCGTGGCTTCCTTCAAGCCGATATTAATGTAAGATTGGATTTTGACCTTTGCCTTTTCATCGATGACCGGTCCCAAAAAAGTCGAGGGGGATTGAGGATCTCCTCTGACCAGGCCGTCTGTTGCTTCCACCAGCCGTTTGACAAAGTGATCGTAAACGGCCTGATGGACAATCAGCCTGGAACAGGCTGAGCATTTCTGCCCTTGAAACCCAAAGGCCGATTCAATCACCCCTAAAACAGCTTCGTCAAGGTTAGCGCTTTCGTCAATAATAATGGCATTTTTCCCGCCCATTTCCGCAATCACCTTTTTAAATTGTTTTTGTCCGGTCTGAAGACGAGAGGAAACTTCGAGGATGCGCCGCCCAACTTCGTTGGAGCCGGTAAACGTGATTAAGGGAATATCGGGATGCCCCGCCAGAAACTCCCCGATCTCTTTCCCTTCCCCGGGCAAAAACTGTAAAACGCCGGGAGGCACGCCTTCGGCAAGAAAGGCCTCGACGATCTTTGCTCCCAGAATCTGGCTTAATGAAGAGGGTTTAAAAATCACGCAATTTCCAGTGACCAGTCCCGCAGCCACCATTCCGGCAGCAAGGGCAAGGGGAAAATTCCAGGGAGGGATGGCGGCCATCACGCCGTAAGGGTGTAAAGAGAGGCTGTTTTCCTCCCCCGGGAACGAGAAAGCCGCCTTTCCAGATTTCGAAAAGGCGTCGAGCCGGATCATTTCATTGGCATAAAACGTCAAAAAATCAATTGCTTCGCAAACATCTCCATCGGCTTCCTTCCAGGTTTTTCCAATCTCCAGAATTTCCATCGCAATCAATTCATGGCGGATCTGTTGAAAATGCCGCGCGACCCTTAAAAGGAGCGCCGTCCGGAAAGAAGGAAGGGTCTGTTTCCAGGCGGAAAATGCCCGAAGGGCCGCTTCAACCGCCTGTTTCCCCTGCTCAAGGGATGCCTGGGAGACCCTTCCTAAAACCTGGGCATTCAATGACGGGTTTACGGCATTGAATGTCTTTCCGGTTGAAACTTTTTTTCCATTGAGGAGAAGCGGGTAAAGCGGGACTTCATGCTGAAGCCTGGAAACCATTTTTTTTAACCCATTTTGAACCTGATCACGGTTTTCCTGAATTGAAAAATCGAGTGGCGGTTCGTTTTTGAATCCGGCCGGAGGATCTGTTTTCAGAATTTCAGATTTTGCATTTAATTGAGGCGGGTTTAACAAATCCATTGACGCGGGCTTATCAGAAAAAGTTTGGTGGAGGATAGAGGTGTTGGCGCTATTTTCCATCAAACGTCTGATGAGATACGCCATCCCCGGAAGCAAATCCCCGATAGGCGCGTAAACCCGAAGCGAATATCCCATACCGGCAACCGCCTTCTGAAGCGGTTCGGCCATTCCGTAAAGCATTTGAAATTCAAGATGCTCTTTTGGAAACCCCAGAATGTCATTCAATGCCATGGCAAAGGTCATGTTCCTGATATTATGACTCGCGATGACCGGTTGAATGACCCGATTATTTTCAATTAAAAGTTTTAAACCTTCTTCAAACTGAAGGTCCGTTTCAGCTTTTTGAGCGAGAACAGGAATAGGCCACCCCCTTTGAAGGGCGAAAGCTGTTTCTGTGTCCCAATAAGCCCCTTTCACCAGGCGGACCAAAATGGGCCGGTTAATCGACCTGGCCCACGAAATCAGCCTGTTAAGGTCTTTAAGGAACTCTTTTAAATAAGCTTGAACGGCAATTCCCGCCGCCGGCTTTTCCCGGAACTCTTCCTCCTCCAATAGCGTCGTAAAGATTTTTAAAATCAGGTCTTTATAGTAAAAAGACTCCATATCGAGAATGATCCCGGTGTTGAGCTGTTTGGCTTTTCTAAAAACAGGCCGAAGCATTTTTAATGACATCTCGATTGAATTTTCCCAATCGAGAGGATCGAGCCGGTGGTAAAGGGAGGAGACCTTGACGGAGATTTGGGACTCTCCTTCTTCCTTGAGTGAAACGAGGTCATCCAGCAGGTTTAAATAACGGGTTTGATAATGAATCCCTTCAGAAGGGCAAACGGTCAGCTCTCCCAAAAGATCGAGGCTGACTTTCCGGTTGGTTTTTTTTAGGTGTTCAATCGCCGGTTTGGCCTGGTCGACGGTGTTCCCAAGAATAAAATGGGAGGACAAAGATTTGACCGCGGAACGGATCGACTTTGCAGCCAAAGGTCCCAGCCACTTCCCTTTCTCAACCTGTTGAAACGCCTGCCTAAAAGGCAAGGGAAGTTCTTTGATTGCGCCGCCGAGATATTCGGAAAAAATTTCAGCAACTTCCGTATCTGTTTTGATCGAGGGGAGCACGTCGATCAACTGAAAAAGGCCGGTTTTAACCCGGGAGTTTTTGAGGGAGAGAGAGATCAGCGAATCGCTCCACCCTTTAGGAGCGGCTGCGGACAAAAAAGAGGGTTTACTGTTTAACCGGTTGATGATTTCCGCGCCAAGTTCTTTTATTTTTTTTTCTAAATCAGCGGGAGAAATCGTCTTCATGTATAAAGTATGGGATGGACAACCCCCCTTGTCAAGATTCTTTATGAAGGGCCGGTAGTGGTCAGGGGGCTATCATTTTACGTTTTTTAAAGCTCTTTCATAGAGCTTCACATATTCCCGTGCGGAATGGTCCCAGGAAAAATCAACCGCCATGGCGGCTTGAACCATTTTATTCCAGACAGGACGGTCCTTAAACAGGCATAGGGCGAACCGAAGGGTCGTCAAAAGTGCGAGAGGACTCGCCGTTTCAAACATGAACCCGGTGGCATGGCCGGATAAAATATTTGAAGGGGTCGCATCGATGATCGTGTCGGCCAACCCGCCTGTCTTTCTGACCACGGGAATGGTTCCATATCGGAGGCTGTAGATTTGACTCAGGCCGCAAGGTTCGTATCTCGACGGCATGAGAAATAAATCCGCCCCTGCTTCAACGCGGTGGGCAAACGATTCATCAAAGGTCAGGTGAACCGAAAGCCTGTCATTGAACCTGCGAGCCTCTCTCAGCAGCTTTTTCTCGAGATCCGGCTCCCCAAGGCCGAGAATGACAACCTGAAGATCAAGACACATCAACTCTTCCAGGATTCCGAGGACGAGGTCGATTCCCTTCTGGGCTGTTAAACGGGAAATGATTCCGACCAGTGGAACATCCTTTTGAGGGAATTTGCATCTTCCCTGGAGCGTCTTTTTACAGATCGATTTTCCTTCCAAAGATTTGGCGTTGTAGCAACGGGGAAGATAGGGATCGCGGGCAGGATCCCACTTCTGGTAATCGGCTCCGTTGATAATTCCAAAAAGGTCGCCCCGTCGTTTTTGAAGGATTCCCTCCAACCCGCAGCCATATTCAGGAGTTAGAATTTCCTGACTGTAGGTAGGGCTGACTGTATTCAGGATATCGGCAAAAACCAGGCCGCCTTTGAGAAAGTTAATTTGTCCGTAAAATTCCAAAGTGTCGGGAGTAAAGGCGTCCCTGGGGAGGTCAAGTTTTGGAAAATCCGAACCGGGAAACAGTCCCTGATAAGCCATATTATGAATGGTAAAAAGGGTTCCCGTTTTTTGGTATAAGGGTTCTCCCCGGAGGCGGGTCTTTAAATAAGCAAAGATCAGCCCTGTTTGCCAGTCATTGGCGTGGAGAATGTCAGGCTTCCAGTTTAAGAGTTTTGGCACTTCCAGTACGGCGCGGCTGAAAACTGAAAATCCTTCCAGATTATCAGGATTATCCTTCCCGTTTTCGCTGTACAGGCCGTTATGGTTGAAGAAAAGAGGGCTGGATAGAAATAAAAACTCAACTGAAGTGCGGGGAAGGTGACTCTTCCAAAGGGTGAGGAAATGGTCTTTCTTCCCGATCCTGAGGGTAAAATCTTTCACCTTTTTAAATTCCCATTGATCCCCCGGAATGACGGCGTACTTTGGCATGATGACCTTCACTTCATGCCCCAGCCGTTCGAGGGCAGACGGAAAGGATCCGCCTACATCCGCCAATCCCCCTGTTTTGGCGAAAGGGAAAACTTCTGACGAGGCATACAGAATACGCATAGAATCGAACCTGAAAAAATAAAGTCTCTTGTATATTTTCATGGAAATCTAAAAAATTGCAAGGAGTAATTTTTACTCTCTCATTTCCGCCACTTGAAATTAATGTGTCAAAGGTTCATACTTTCTACGATCTTTCTCAAGCGTCAATTGCCGAAAAAATGTAACCGGAGGAGTTAAGCTTTGGCTTCAGAATCAAACGAAAAACCTTTTTTATATGAAAAAATCGGAATGGATCCCGCCTCTATCAAGCGTTCATTGGGCAAGCGGCTCCTCTATTCCATGGGCAAAGATCCCGGTATGGCGACAGAACGTGACTGGCTTACCGGAACGGCCTATATGGTGCGGGACCGGCTGATTCAACGCCGGATGGAAACTAAACCTCAGAATCATTTAAAAGACGCCAAGAGTGTTTATTATTTATCTTTAGAGTTTTTGATCGGGAGGTCTTTGACCAATGGTCTGCTCAATATGGGTTTAAAAGATGTTTCTCATCAGGTTCTGTATGAGATGGGCCAGGATTTGGAAAAACTCTGTGAGATTGAGGTGGAAGCGGCTTTGGGAAACGGGGGACTGGGAAGACTCGCTTCCTGCATTCTGGACTCCATGGCGACCCTCCATCTGCCAGGTTATGGGTATGGAATTCGGTATGAATACGGGATGTTCCAGCAAAAAATTGAGGAAGGCTACCAGGTCGAACACCCTGAAAACTGGCTTCGACTTGGAAACCCCTGGGAGTTTCCACGTCCTGAAATGCTCTACCCGGTCAGATTCTATGGCCGGGTCGAGAAGGATCATGTGGAAAACGGCGACCCTGTCTACCGCTGGGTGGGAGGGGACGAGGTGATGGCGATGGCCTATGACATCCCCATTCCCGGTTACGGAACAAATACCAATTCGGTGAACATCTTGCGGCTCTGGTCCGCGAAGGCGACCCGGGATTTTGATCTCAGATATTTTAACAAGGGCAACTATATCGAGGCGGTTAAGGACAAAGTGGCATCGGAGATTATTTCCAAGGTGCTCTATCCCAGCGATTCGACCGTTTCCGGGCGTGAGCTTCGATTAAAACAGCAATATTTTTTCGTTTGCGCCTCCCTGCAGGATATCCTCCGTCGTTTTATTCAAGATCATGGTTCATTGGAGCTCCTTCCTGATAAAGTGGCGATCCAGCTCAACGACACCCACCCCTCCATTGCCATCCCCGAGCTCATGCGGATTCTCCTGGACATCCATCACCTCGATTGGGATCGGGCATGGTCGATTACCCTTCGTACCTTTGCCTATACGAACCACACGCTGCTTCCTGAAGCGTTAGAGACCTGGCCTGTCAGTCTGTTTGAGGCGATGCTCCCCAGACACCTTCAGATCATTTATGAAATCAATAAACGTTTTCTTAAAGAACTGACCCAGCGTTATCCGGGCGACATGGATCTCGTTAAGCGGCTGTCGATCATACAGGAGGAGGGAGAACGACGAATTCGTATGGCCCATTTGGCCGTGGTCGGGAGCCATAAGGTCAATGGAGTGGCCAGACTTCACACCCAGTTGATGAGGGAGACCATCTTTGCAGGTTTTAATCGTTTTTATCCGGACCGTTTCCTCAGCATCACAAACGGGATCACTCCCCGCAGGTGGCTAAATCAGGCCAACCCTCGATTGGCCAGCCTGATCTCTTCCCGGATCGGACAAAAATGGGTCTCTGATTTGGACCATCTTACAGAACTCATTCCACTCGCGGAGGACGAGGATTTTCGCAATAAATTCTATGAGGTGAAGCGGGCCAATAAAGAGCGTCTGGCAGGGTTAATCAAAAAGCATCTCGGGATTGAGGTGAATGTGAGTTCCCTCTTTGATGTTCAGGTGAAGCGTATTCATGAATATAAACGACAGTTATTGAATGTGCTTCATGTCATTACTCTCTATAACCGCCTTCGCTCCAATCCCGGCGCCCAACGGATCCCCCGCACCGTGATCTTTGCCGGAAAAGCCGCGCCAGATTATGTTCAGGCCAAGATCATCATCAAATTGATTCATGACGTTGCAGACAGGGTGAACAACGATCCGATGATCGGGGACCGCCTGAAGGTGGTGTTCATTCCCAATTACAATGTTTCCACCGCCGAGGATATTATCCCGGCATGCGAGCTTTCCGAGCAGATCTCCACAGCCGGGACTGAAGCGTCCGGCACAGGGAATATGAAGATGGCGCTCAACGGCGGATTGATCATCGGAACCCTGGATGGCGCGAACATTGAGATTCAAGAGCAGGTTGGGGAAGAAAACATCTTTATTTTTGGACTGAATGCGGAGAAAGTTGCAAAATTACGACAGGAAGGGTATGATCCAAACGATTACTACTCGGCCAACTCGGAACTCAGACAGGTCCTGGATATGATCGCTTCCGGGTTCTTTTCTCCGGATTCACCCGGCCGATTCCGGCCGATTATAGATTCCCTGACCGGCGGGGGAGACCGGTATTTTTTGCTGGCCGATTATGATTCTTTTGTGGCCTGTCAGGAACGAGTGGAAGCCCTTTACAAAAATAAGCCCGAATGGACGCGTCGGGCCATTTTAAATGTGGCAAACATGGGGAAATTTTCAAGTGACCGCGTGGTTCGGGAATATGCCGAAAAGATATGGAACGTCCGTCCTGTTTTACCCAGCCTGCAGAAACGGTAGAGGTTCACCGTGTTGATTGTTGAAAATACCTTAACCATTATCATGGCCGGAGGGACAGGGACACGCCTTCATCCCTTGACCGCGAATCGGGCCAAACCAGCGGTTCCTTTCGGGGGAATTTACCGGATTATTGACTTTACCCTTTCCAACTGCCTGAATTCAGGTTTTCGCCAGATTTTGGTCCTGACGCAGTATAAGTCACACTCTCTTCAGAAGCACCTGAGAGATGGCTGGTCGATCTTCAATCCGGAAATCGGGGAGTATATTACAACGGTTCCGGCTCAGATGCGGGAGGGAGAGGGGTGGTACGCGGGAACAGCCGATGCGATTTTTCAGAATCGGTTTCTTCTTGAACGGAGCAAGGCCAAACGTGTTCTCGTTCTTGCCGGGGACCATATTTATCGTATGGATTATGCCCGGATGTTGGAGGAGCATGAGCGCCGCAAATGCGAGGTGACCGTGGCCTGTGTTTCGGTTCCCCGGTCCGAGGCCAGATTCTTTGGGGTAATAGAGATCGACGACGATCTTCGAGTCCGAAAATTTATCGAGAAGCCCCAAGCTCTTCCGCCCAGGGAGGGCGTTTCCGATAAAGCTCTTGTGTCGATGGGGATTTATGTTTTTGACCTCCCCCTCCTACTTGAAATCCTCCATCAAGATCATGAAGACAAGGCTTCCGGACATGACTTTGGAAAAAACATTCTTCCCAAAATCATCGGGACCCATACGGTAAGAGCCTATCGCTTCGGCGGGGTTGAGGGACGGGTAACCCAGGATGGGTATTGGCGCGATGTTGGAACGGTAGATTCTTATTATGAAACCAACATGGATCTGCTGAAGCCGGTTCCCCCTCTTAATCTTTACCAAAAAGACTGGCTGATCCGCACCTATCACGGCCAATATCCATCGGCCCGGATGGTTCCGTCTGAATCAGGGGAGGATGGCTCGGTTACGAATGCCATGTTGGCCGCCGGAGACGTGATCATCGGAGCCCGGATTAATCGTTCCATCCTTTCTCCCGATGTCTGGGTTCGTTCAGGCGCGTTAGTCGAAGATTCGATCCTGTTTGAAAGAGTGCGGGTAGGCTCCGGCGCCCGTTTACGGCATTGCATCATTGATAAAGACGTTCAGGTTCCGGAGAAAGAGTCGATCGGATGGGATCTCGAACGTGACCGCGCCCGGTTTACTGTTTCTGAAGACGGGGTCGTTGTGGTGCCTAAAGGCTACCGGTTTGAGTAGGTGGATTTTCTAATGACCGGGTATCCTTTCGTTCCCGGTTCTCCCATAAATGAGGGTCATTTGAGCCAGCCGGGCCGTCAATAACGGGGTAAGCTGATCGGGGAGAAGCCGCCACTCCCAGTTCCCATGCGTCGTCCCTGGTAAATTCATCCGGGCCTCTTCCCCGAGCCCCAGAAGATCCTGAACCGGGATAATGACTGTATTCGCCACAGACATCATCGCCAGCCGGATGAGTTCCAAAGGAATCGATTCCTCATTCACTTCCTTTCCCAGATAGGCAGAAAGCCGTTCCCTGTCTCCGGGGCTGGCCTCTTTCGTGAACCATCCCCGCGCCGTATTCGTGTCATGGGTGCCGGTATAGACCAGACAATTCCCGGCGTAATTATGGGGGGCGTAGGGATGGACAGGCAGATTGTCTCCAAAGGCGAAAACAAGAAGCTTCATTCCCGGAATCCTGAACCGGTTCATGATTTCGACGACATCGGGCGTGATGACGCCCAGGTCTTCAGCAATGACAGGAAGATCCGGGTTATGGCTAAAGAGGGTCTTGAAAAAATCTTCCGCCGGCGCCGGCGCCCAGGTGCCATGCTCTGCGGTCGTCTCCCCTGCGGGGACCTGCCAGTAGCCTGCGAATCCCCTGAAATGATCGAGCCTGACCAGGTCAAATAACTTTAAATTATGGGACAACCGCTCAATCCACCAGGCATAACGGGTTGTTTTAAGGGCCTCCCAGTTGTAAAGGGGATTACCCCAGAGCTGGCCGATATTGCTGAAATAATCTGGAGGAACCCCTGCCACAATCCAGGGTCTTCCTTCCGGGTCCAGGTGAAAGAGGCCGGGATGGGTCCAGACGTCCGCGCTGTTATACTGCACGTAGATCGGGATATCCCCGATGACCCGGATATTTTTGCGGTTACAATAGTTTTTCAACGAGAACCATTGTTTGAAAAAAATAAACTGCAGAAATTGTTCTGACAAGATTTGGTTTTTGAACGCCTCCCGGTACCGGTCAAGGATGTTTTTATCCCGATTCATCAGTCCTGCCGGGAAGTGGTTCCAGGACACCCCGTTAAAATGCTCTTTTAAGACTTTTAAAAGAGCATAATCCTCCAGCCAGGGCGCGTTTTCTTTACAAAAAGCGGCGAATTCAGGATCTTTTTCCAGGGAGGATTGATAGCTTTCATACGCCCGATGCAGGATTTTTTTCTTAAACAGAGTGGCGGCTTCATAATCGACCCTCCGGGCCGGGAGCGAAGGAAAGGCGTCGAGGTCGGATCTCGAAAGGAGGCCTTCTTTTTCAAGCAGTTCAGGGCTGATCAGCAGAGGATTTCCTGCAAAGGCAGAGTCGCTATTGTAGGGAGAGTTGCCCATGAACGTGGACGTGGGGTTGATGGGGAGAACCTGCCAGTAGCTTTGCCGGGCTTCAAAAAGAAGATCCGCAAACCGGTAAGCCGAGGGTCCCAGATCCCCAATACCAAAGGGAGAGGGGAGCGAGCTGACATGAAGCAGGAGTCCGCTTCCCCTCCGGTACAACCCTGTTGTCCTCTGATCCGTCAAAAAACCTTGTTCTTTCATCAGGAGACCTTGATGTGGAGATATTGTCCCAACTGGAGGAAAGTGTCCGTCCACTGTTTAGCGTGCCGGTTTCCCTCCTTTGTCTGTTCATCCATTTTTGTGTAAAAACTCTTTCCGATCGAAAAGTAGAGGTTTTGCGACTTCCACAGGTTCAGCTCAATTTGAAGAGGGGTCAGAATTTCAAGAATATTTTTAACGGACGCCATCAGGGCAACGTCTTCCGGGTGGAGGGAGGACCGTTTCAAAAGCGCTTCGATTTGAGCGCTGGCCAAAAATCCAATGGTGGCGGTGTCCAGTCTCACAGACCATCGCTTGACCTCCCTGATAAGCTTTTCCAAACGGACCAGGTCTATCTCCTTTTGCTGAAGAGTGTCCTGCAGGTTGGCGTTGATCACAAAATCCGTTGCAAGCAACAGCGGTTTGGGGATGGGGATTTGAAGACTCTGGAAGAAATTCATCAGAGTATAGTGGTTTTCATGAATCTGACCATATGCGGCGGCAATCTCTTTATAAGTAAGCTTTAAGATCTGTTTCAGAACCTGACGCTGTTCATCTTTAAACAGGTCTGAAACCGAAAAACTATGTTCTCCAAAATGTTTGTCCAGCAGGCGGATCACCTCGGGAACATCGCCTTTCTCAAAAGCGGGCCGGATCTCCTCCTGCAGGGTGGAAAAGATCTCCTCACCCTGGAACGGACAGGCCCCCCCCTTGATATTGTGATCTCCCAGGTGCAAAACGGCAAAACTGAGGAGACTCTCGTCCCAGGTGATGTCGGAGGCGACCCGGCTTTTCCCTATGACCAGTTTCAGTTTCCCGGTTGTCAGTCGTTCGTGCCCTTCATTGTAGATGGTGTAGCAATAAATCTTGACACAATCGGGACAGGAATCAAAAAGTGACATCATCGCATGGTGAGCCCCTGCCCGCAGCAGATTGACCTGTGCTGGTTTGACAAAATTCTCATAGACTACGGCGCCATCTTCATGCCGGTTACCGGGAGCCTCCTGAAGGATTCTCATATACTCCGGCTCGAGGGAGGCTCCCTGTGTCTCTTCCGCAAGCTGTATGACTCTGGCGGCATACTGCATCACCTGAACGGTCTCTATCCCCGAGATGTCATCGAAGAACCAGCCGCAGCTGGTATACATCAGCATGGCATGCCGCTGCATTTCCAGAAGTTTTAACATCCGGGACCGTTCATTCTGGCTCAGGGGTTTGGCCTCATGACGCCTTAAAAATTGCTCGACATGAGTTCTGGACCGGTTCGAGATCACTTCGATATACTCATCCCTTGCCCGCCACGGGTCCCGGAGATAACCAGCGGCGCTTTCTTCATAGATTGCCGAGGCACGGTCTCTCAGCCAATCCATGGCCTCGCGCAAGGGTTTCCTCCACGTCTGCGTCCATTCCGGTTGCATTCCTGAATTACATCCGCAATTGTCCCGCCACCGCTCAATGCCGTGAACACAACTCCAGGAGGTTTTTTCGCCGATCTCAATCATATGGGTGGGGGGATGTTTTTCAAGATATTCCCCGTAATTGGTTAATTCGGTCATCTTTTCCGACTCGATGGAATCGAGGCAGGTGGAGAGCGCCATATCGCCGTAGCGGTGATGGTGTCCGTAGGTTTCCCCGTCCGTGGCGATATGGACCAACTGGGGCCAGTCCCGGTCTTCATGAAAGGCCCCCAGAAGCCTCCTGGCAAAGGCCTCTCCATTGCTCAATAATCCTCCAAAGGCGACATCCCGCGAGATGGGCCCATCGTACACAAAAATATGGATCGCTTTTCCGGAGGGGAGCGGGCAGAGATAAGCCATGGTGGGATCAAACCTTCCCCCCTCGACCTCCTGCCATTTTTCTCCCGAAATTTTCTTGACCCTCCGGACCTGATGGGGAGCCAGGACGGTAAACCGGATGCCTGAATCGGCAAGGATCTCAAGGGTTTCAAGATCAACGGCGGTTTCCGGGAGCCAGAGGCCTTCGGGGTGCCGGCCAAACCGCCTGGCAAAGTCCCGTATTCCCCAGAGAACCTGCGTCGTTTTGTCCCTTTTGCCGGCCAGGGGCATAATCATGTGGTTATACACCTGGGCCATTGCCGATCCATGTCCCGAGAATCGCTTGATGCTGATTTTGTCCGCTTCTAAAATAGCCTGATACACCTCGGGTTGATGCCGCTCCAGCCAGGATAACAGGGTGGGCCCGAAGTTAAAGTTGATCCTGGCATAGTTATTCACGATATCGATAATCTTGCCCTCTGAGCCAAGGATACGGGAGGCCGTATTAGGGGCGTAGCACTCTGCGGTGATCCTTTCATTCCAGTCATGATAAGGATAGGCCGAGTCCTGGAGTTCTACTTCTTCAAGCCAGGGATTCTCCCGCGGAGGCTGGTAAAAATGTCCGTGGATGCAGATATATCTGTTATCGCTATTCATTTTCATCAGTGACCATGAGGGATGGGATCGATTCTTTGCTGGTGAAAAAAAGAATACCCAGCGGGGGTAAAGTCAGTAAGAGGGAGCAGGGTCGCCCGTGGGCCGGAGTGGAAGCGGCCTCCACTCCTCCAAAATTTCCGCCGCCGCTTCCGCCATAGATTGAAGCATCACTGTTGAGGATCTCCCTCCAGAAACCACCCCGGGGGATGCCAATCCGGTAACGGTTCCGGGCAACGGGTGTAAAATTGCACACCACAAGGAGGATATCCTTTGTCGTTCTGCCCTTTCGGATAAAACTGAGAACGCCCTGTTCCCAGTCCTGAAAATCTATCCATTCAAATCCCGCCGGGTCGGAGTCCAGCTCGTACAGGGCCGGCTCTGATCTGTAGAGACGGTTGAGGTCTTTAACCCAGCGCGAGATTTCCCGGTGATAGGGTTGGCGGAGGAGATGCCATTCAAGGCTTTCTTCATGGTTCCACTCCTTCATCTGGCCGAATTCTCCACCCATAAACAGAAGCTTCTTCCCGGGCTGGCCATACATGTAGCCATATAACAGTCTTAAATTGGCAAAACGCTGCCATTCATCTCCCGGCATTTTCCGAATGAGCGAGCCTTTTCCGTGCACCACCTCGTCATGAGAGAGGGGGAGAACAAAGTTTTCCGAAAAGGCGTACCAGAGGATGAACGTGAGGAGGTCATGGTGGTATTTTCGATAGAGGGGATCTATTGAAAAATACTTCAGGGTATCGTGCATCCAACCCATGTTCCACTTCATTCCAAAGCCAAGGCCGCCGAGATAAGTGGGTTTCGAGACCATGGGCCAGGCGGTGGATTCCTCCGCAACGGTTTGGGCATCCGGGATTTCTCCGTACACCGTTTCATTCAACCGCCTCAAAAAGGCAATGGCCTCCAGGTTTTCCCGCCCCCCATGTTCATTGGGAATCCATTCCCCTTTCTTTCTGGAGTAGTCCAGGTAGAGCATGGAAGCCACCGCGTCTGCCCGGAGGCCGTCGGAATGATATTTCTTTAGCCAAAAAATACCGCTGCTGATCAGAAAAGAACGCACTTCCAGGCGGCCATAGTTAAAGATAGAGCTTTTCCAGTCAGGATGGAATCCTTTTCGAACATCCGCATGCTCGTAAAGGTGTGTCCCGTCAAAATAGTAGAGCCCATGCTCGTCCGAAGGGAAATGAGAAGGGACCCAGTCCAGGATCACGCCAATTCCCTGTTGATGGAGAAAATCTACAAAGTACATGAAATCCTGAGGCGTTCCATAACGGCAAGTGGGAGCAAAATATCCGACAGTCTGATACCCCCATGAACCGTAAAAGGGGTGTTCCATCACCGGCAGCAACTGGACATGGGTAAAGTCCGTTTCCCTGATATACCCGGCAAGACCATGGGCGAGTTCCCGATAGGTCAAAAACCGGCGAGCCTCTTCAGGGTGTTGTTTCCAGGAGCCAAGATGGACTTCATAGATGGCTAAAGGGGCTGTGAGAGCATTGGCACGGGACCTTGTCTTCATCCATGCCTGATCCTGCCAGTCATAGCTGAGGTCCCAGACCACCGAAGCCGTCTTGGGAGGGGGTTCCCAAAAGAAGGCAAAAGGATCCCCTTTCTGAACCGTGTAACGGTTATGTCTGGAGATAAGGCGATATTTGTAGAGCGCCCCCTCTCCTACACCCGGAACGAAGCCTTCCCAGACGCCCGACCCGTCTTTTCTCACCCGGAGGGGATGTGAGCTGGAATTCCATTGATTAAAGTCGCCGATGACCGAAACCTCTTCCGCATTAGGGGCCCAAACGGCAAAGAGGGTTCCTTTTAGACCCTCAACCGTCATGAGGTGCGCACCCAGTTTTTCGTAAAGATGAAAGTGATTTCCTTGTTTAAAAAGGTAGATATCGTATTCCGTTAAAAGGCTCACAGAATAAAGGATATTTTGAATGGGCAAGAGCGGTTGGTCACCCAAGAACAGAGTTAGAAAGCTGTCATTGCGAACAAAGTGAAGCAATCTCAAGACTTTACGATAAGATTGCCACGCACCCTTCGGTGCTTGCAATGACATGATTAATAAGTGGGTGCGAAGTCTATCGCTGGTCTTGGGTCTTTTTCGCCGTTATTGAAAAAGCGCGGGTTCAGGAGTATATTTTAAACCTTCTCTATCCATCTTAAAAGACGAAGGAACTTCAATGATTCTGGCAGGGGACGTAGGAGGAACCAAAACCACGCTTGGAATTTTTGAGTCTCAACGGGCCGGGATTTTACTCAAGGAAGAACAAACTTTTTCAAGCCGGCGCTATTCCAGTTTTGAAACCGTTTTAAAGGCGTTTCTTCAAGACAAAACCGTGAAAGTGGACCGGGCGGCTTTTGGGGTGGCCGGGCCCGTATTCAGTGGCCGGTGTGAAACGACCAATCTTCCCTGGTTGATCGACGCGTCTCAAGTCAGCCGGCAGTTTGGAATTCCTTCCGTTTTCCTGCTAAATGATCTGGAGGCGGCCGCCTACGGCGCTCTCCTTCTGAAGGAGGAAGAAATTAAATGGCTCCAGTCCGGGGAGCCTGACCCATACGGCAACAGAGCCATTATTGCCGCCGGAACCGGTCTGGGAGAGTCGACTCTCTACCGGAAGGGCGCGAACTTCCGGACCATGGCTTCGGAAGGAGGGCATTGCGATTTTGCGCCGCGAACCTCCCTTGAAATCAAACTGCTGGAATATTTATGGAACCGTTTCGGGCATGCCAGTTATGAGCGGGTTCTTTCCGGTCCCGGTCTTTTGAATCTCTATGCTTTTTTAAAGGAGTCAGGTGATGGCGGGGAGCCGTCCCGGATAAGCCAGCGGATGGAAAAAGAAGACCCTGCCGCGGTGATTTCAGAGATTGCGCTCAAGGGAGACGACCCCCTCTGTATCAGGGCTCTTGATCTGTTTGTGTCGATTTACGGCGCCGAAGGAGGAAATCTTGTTCTAAAGAGCATGGCGACGGGCGGCCTTTATATTGCCGGAGGAATGGCATCTAAGATTCTGCCCAAACTGATGGACGGAACCTTTATCAAAGCTTTTCAAGACAAGGGACGGTTCTCCGCTTTAATGCGCCGGATTCCGGTCGGAGTGATTTTAAACGAAAAAGCTCCTCTTGCAGGGGCCGCGCAATTTGCCTTTTTAAACAATGACCCCGCCTTCTGAACTCAGAAAAACCGGATGATTAACGCCCGGCAGGTTTCAGACCCAAGAACAGAGTTAGAAAGCTGTCATTGCGAACAAAGTGAAGCAATCTCAAGACTTTAAAGATTGCCACGCACCCTTCGGTGCTCGCAATGACATGATTAATAAGTGGGTGCGAAGTCTATCGCTGGTCTTGGGTCAGATACCTGCAGAACCACTCCGCCGCCAGTTCCGCCGCCTTTTCCAGTGTTCCCGGTTCTTCAAACAGGTGTGTCGCGCCGGGAATCATGACCAGTTCTTTTTCTCCTTTAAGCAGATCAAACGCCATCCGGTTAAAACCGATGACCGGTAAATCATCTCCTCCCACGATTAAAAGAGTCGGGGCTTTTACATGAGGCAAAGATTCTCTTGCCAGATCAGGCCGTCCGCCCCGTGAAACCACCGCCCCTATTTTTGTTCCCAATTTTGCGGCCGCGTCAAGGGCCGCCGCCGCTCCTGTGCTTGCGCCGAAATAGCCTGTCGCATATTCCCGGCTCCGGGATCGGGAAGGCGCCGGTCTTTTCGGTTTCAGGTAATCGGCTAACCATTGGGTGGCTCCCATCAGCCTTGTGGTCAAAAGGTGAATATTAAAGCGTGTTTCATAGTTTTGGTCTTCTTCGCCGGTCAAGAGGTCCAGCAACAAGGTGGCGAGCCCTTCTTTACGCAGGACTTTTGCCACAAAATTATTTCTGGGACTATGCCGGCTGCTGCCGCTTCCATGGGCAAATATAACCACCCCTTGCGCCCCGGAGGGGATAGCCACTGCTCCTTCCAGGGTAACATCCTCCAGGGAAATCAACACCTCTCGAATTTCTTCTTTTATCGCCAAGAACAGAGTTAGAAAGCTGTCATTGCGAACAAAGTGAAGCAATCTCAAGACTTTACGATAAGATTGCCACGCACCCTTCGGTGCTCGCAATGACATGATTAATAAGTGGGTGCGAAGTCTATCGCTGGTCTTGGGTTCGGAGCGCTTCAAATAAAAATCAAATAAGTTTAGTCTATCATAAGGCCTGGATTTAAGGTAAAGCTTCTTTTGTAGGTAACCCTTCAGTGAAGGGTGGGCATTGACGAAAGTGCCTGGTATGCCATGGATGGAGACTTCGATGAATTTTGCTTATCCAACCTTAATGTCGTCATCTAGAGATGAGGATAAATTCATCGGCGTCGGAAGGAATGGCGTTCCAGGCGCTTGAGAACCGTTGACTGAACGATTACTTTTGTAGTTTGGTTAAAGGGTAAAATAAGGTTAATATGTCTCCAGCCCATTGGGAAATTTTTTTAATGAGGTTGGCTTCGTTCATAAACAGAGGAGGCGCCGATTGCCAAAATGGATGGTGGTTTTCATCATTTTGTTTTTTGTTTGGGTTGTTTTGTACAGTGTAAAAGAGGTCCGGGAGCAGAATCAACAGTTAAGGTCGGCAGGAATGGTTGTCATCCAGGGAGGCTGCTATGAGATGGGAGATCACTTCGGCAAGGGGGGCGAAGATGAACGCCCTGTCCATGCAGTCTGCGTGGATCCATTTTATCTGGGAAAATATGAGGTTACCACGGGAGAATTCCGCCAATTCGCGCAGGAGACAGGGTATCAAACTGAAGCCGAAAGATCGGATGGATGCGAGATTCGGGCCGGCGGGGATTTTATGAGAGACCGGAAAAAGAATTGGCGGAATCCTGGTTTTGCTCAAACTGAAAGAGATCCCGTGGTCTGTGTTTCCTGGAATGATGCCAGTCAATATATCGGATGGATGAAGAAGAAAAGTCCAAAAAAAGCCATGGAGTACAGGCTTCCGACGGAGGCAGAGTGGGAATTCGCCGCAAGAGAAAGGGGAAAACTGATTCAATATCCCGGGTTAAATGAAATGCCATCTGAAAACACAGCAGATGAATCGTTTAAACGGACGTTCCCCGATATGAAAATCTGGATCGGTTATAATGACGGTTATGTTTTTACCTCGCCGGCAGGGAGTTTCAGACCCGCTGAACAGGGTTTGTATGACATCGATGGGAATGTGAATGAATGGATCCAGGACAGGTACGGGGAAGATGTCTATAAAGAAGGTCCCAAAACAAATCCCGCGGGGCCTTCAACGGGAAGGTTCCGGGTGATTCGCGGCGGGTCCTGGGCGGATGAACCGGTGAAAATTCGTTTGTCCGCCCGCCAAAAGAAAGAACCGGGTTACCGGAGCAATACGGTTGGATTCCGTCTGGCGCTTCCCTTGACTGAGCGGTAAGTCTTTATAAAGCTCTTCCCTGTCAGCCTGTTACGTTAGTGTATGTATAAAATCGCGTGCTAAGCCTTTTTCTTTTTGGGTTTCTTTTTTTCTTTGCGAATCGTTTTCTCGCCCATTCGATTACCCCTCCTTTTTCTGTTCAATGTGAGTCCTGCGCCAACGGTGTCATAGTAGCATCCGTGACATCAAAAAAACAATGTTTTTGAAGCGCGGACGCGGAGTTTCACTGGAACGTCCCCAGAGGGGAAAGGATGCCATTTTGAGAAAGAAATTGTTTTATCAGGCGCCCGTTGATATTTGTCCTATCCTTCTGAGTCTAAGAACAGAGTTAGAAAGCTGTCATTGCGAACAAAGTGAAGCAATCTCAAGACTTTACGATAAGATTGCCACGCACCCTTCGGTGCTCGCAATGACATGATTAATAAGTGGGTGCGAAGTCTATCGCTGGTCTTGGGTTGAGTCCCCGGAAATGCGGAAAATTTTAAATATGGTAAGATTATTAGAATCAGGATCTTATCAAATCACACCATGGGTTCGTAAAGGCAAGCCGGCGGGCGCCCTCAAAAAACAGGAGTCTGATTGTTTTCCATTTTATTGGTTGAAGACAAAGAAAGCATGGCCCGGATGATCATGACAGCGGTTCGGTCAGAGGGTTACGAGGTGGTCTGGGCCTCCAATGGAAAAGAGGGGATGACCCGGTTTAAGGAAAGACGTTTTGACCTGGTTGTCAGCGATCTCAAGCTCCCTTTTTATTCCGGCCTGGAGATCCTTTCCAAGGTTAAGGAAACCCATCCGATGGTGCCGGTGATTTTAATGACGGCCTTTGGGAGTGTTGAAACCGCTGTAAAAGCGGTAAAAGAGGGGGCGTTTGATTTTATCACCAAGCCGTTTGAACCGGATCATCTCTTGTTGTTGATAAAAAAGGCGCTTGAAAACCAGAAATTATTAACTGAAAACATGATCTTAAAAGAAGAATACTCGGAAAATTTACAATTTCCTAAAATTATCGGTAAAAGCCAAAAACTAATGGAAATGCTTGAAATTGTTAAGAAAGTCTCCCAAAATAAGACGACGGTTCTTCTCGGGGGAGAAAGCGGAACCGGCAAAGAGCTGATTGCCCGGGCGCTTCACCTCCTCAGCCCTAGAAAAGAAGACCCTTTTATCGCGATTAATTGCGCGGCGATTCCACGGGATCTCCTTGAATCAGAGCTTTTTGGGCACGAACGGGGTTCTTTTACGGGAGCGACGGAAAAAAAGTTAGGAAAATTTGAACTGGCTGACAGGGGGACTCTTTTTCTCGATGAAATTGGCGATATGGACCTGGGGCTTCAAGGCAAGCTTCTCCGGGTCCTCGAAGAACATGCTTTAACCAGGGTCGGAGGGGTCAATCGGGTCATCATCGATGTCCGGGTGATCGCGGCAACGAACAAAGATTTAAAAGGGGAGATTGCCAGGAAAACATTTCGAGAAGACCTCTATTTCAGACTTAATGTTTTCCCCATTGTCATTCCTCCGCTCCGCGAACGGAAAGAAGATATTCTCCCCCTGGCAGAGTATTTTATCGATTATTACTGTAAAGAGATGAAAAAGGGGCCCAAGGTTCTTTCAACTGAAGCTAAAAATAAAATGTCTGAGCATCCCTGGCTTGGAAATATCCGTGAATTACAAAATTGTATCGAGCGGGCGGTTATTCTCTCTGACCACCAGATTCTTCCGCATCATCTCGGCTTAAGTTCGTTAGAAGTCAATGGGCTTGTTGAACTGGCCCAGGAATTTCCTCCGGACGGCGGCCTTATGGAAGCAAGCTCAAAAGCAGGAAAATTGGTGGAGTCGCAGATGATCAAAAAAGTTCTTGAACAGACCGACGGGAACAAAACCAAAGCGGCTGAAATTCTCAAAGTCAGCTTTAAAACTCTGCACCTTAAAGTTAAAGAGTACGGCCTGGAGTAACCTTTAATTCCGAAATATTTACGATAGCTCCCTGTTTGAGGAAGAAACCTAAAATTGAAGCAAAGCATGAATTTTTGCCAGGGTATCCGAAACAACCTGGCCGGCTGCTGCCCCTTTTTTTTGAGCTTTTCGCGTGATCCAATCAACTCTTTTCACTTGATCTGCCAGAATCACTCCATGAACATTTTGTTGATCTCCAACTGCCACTTCAAAAGGGTAATCCTTTATTTGACTGGTTATCGGACAGCATAACATTAAGCCTGTCCGGGCATTGTATTGCACAGGAGAGAGTACCAGCGCAGGACGTTGCCCCGCCTGTTCATGGCCTGCCTGAGGTGTAAAGTTGACCCATACGATGTCTCCCCGTTCAGGAACATAAGCCGGCTTCTTTTTCATAAGATTTCCTGACCCGCGGGGGTCCCAAGATCAATTTCTTTATGCAAATTCTCTTCAGAAATTCCAGCCAGGAGTTTGTTCAGGTCATACGGACGTTGGCAAGGAATAATTCTAATTTGACGATCAACCACATCAATGTTCAGTTCGTCATTTTCATGGAT
This sequence comes from Nitrospirota bacterium, assembly GCA_016178585.1. NCBI lineage: Bacteria > Pseudomonadati > Nitrospirota > Nitrospirota bacterium. The sequence goes on along the minus strand of JACOTA010000032.1, from coordinate 22,840 downwards.
GCTGGCCTCGTCTGCAATAACTTTTGGAATTCGTACAGCCAGACTGTTTCCCCATTTTTGGGCCTTGGCTCTCATATTGAAAATCTCCTTACAACAGGTTGTTTTACTTAAGTCATGATCATAATATAGAATAATAAAGTATAAACAATGTGTCAACATTATTTTATTGATTGTTATTTTGTCGCGCAAGAGGCTCCAGGTATCGCACCCTTACCCTTCCTTCCGTAAAAATCTCACCCACTCTTTACTTAAATTATTCTAACGTATTGATTTATATGAGTAATAAATAATAAATGCCCTGGCATGTGAGTTGCAATTTAACTATCGTATTACGAATAAAGTCATAAAAAAGGCTCCTATCCTATTTGTTATATAAAAGGGTTTAATGAAAATTTTAAGAAATCAAAAAGGGTATACCCTGACTGAGCTGATGGTGGTGGTTGCAATTGTCGGTGTATTGGCCGCTCTAGCAGTGCCGACTTATCTGAGCTATTTGCCTCATTTGAGACTAAATTCATCGGCACGGGATATTTTTTCATACATGAGAACGGCAAGAGCTCAAGCCGCCGTTAAGGGACGAGTGATTACGTTGCAATTTAACCTGGCCGTTTATCCTAATCCAGACAGCTTTACTATTTTGGATAACGGAACCCAGATAGCGTCAACCATCACACTTCCTGCAGGGGTGAACATAGCCTATCTGGGTGTAACCGCCAATAACAATGGGGTGTTTACAGAGACATTTAACCCTGACGGGTCCATGACTAATAATTTATCTGTTTTTATATGTTCCATCGTTACGGGTATCGATTGTATGAATGGCGGCGGGGAAAGGCCGCTCATTACTATTTCAGCTCCAACAGCTTTTCCCACTATTACTACGCCGGGATGGTGAATATGAAAATATTAAAAAATAAAAAAGGATTTACGTTGTTGGAAGTCCTGGTTGCAGGGGCTATTTTATCGGTTGGCCTCCTTGGAATTGCCAATATGATGATCACGGCCATTAACGCGAACAGTTTTGCCCGAAAGATGAGTACTGCCAAGTGGCTTGCGGAAGAGCGGATTGAAAAATACCGGAATTTAACCGTTTTGTTTATGCCATCGGCCACCAATATGTTGGCCGATCAGGATAACTGTATCCCGGTGGGGACCGGGTCGGCTACCGATGCCACCGTAACCGAAGCTTATGGAACCATTACCAATACAGTTCCCATCGGTGTTTGTCCCCGGGCGGCGGATCAGAGATTCGTTCCGTTTCAGAGAGTGTCCAGAATTACCCTGCCGCAAATTGGAATCAACAATGTGGGAGTGGCCAATTTAACGGTTCAGGTTTTCTGGAGAGATACGGCGCAAAATGTTCATAGCGTCACCTTAAATACGATGTTGAGCAAATGAGTTTAAAGTCACCGCGAGGAGAAAATGAAGATCATTAAGCGATCCAAAGGGTTTACATTGATTGAAATTATGGTGGCGGTCGCCATTCTGGGGATACTTTTGGCGGGGATATACGGGCTATACAACTCGGTTTATAACAATTATTTGGGGCAAAATCAACTTTCCGATGTTGAGCAAAACGCGAGAGCCGGGATCGAGCAGATGATCAAGGAGATCAGACTGGCCGCTTACCAGCCAATAAAGTCGCCACCCGGTAATGGTAATGGTATTGGTATCTATATTGCGAATGCTTCGGATTTTGTTTTTGAAGAGGCTGATACGTCCGTTCCGGCTAAAAATTTTAAAATAGAATATCAATTGGTCGGAACAGACCTTCAGCGCGGGATAGAACAATATACCACAACCTATGCTTCCAACAATTCGGGAAATAGCATTACCCCCAAAGCGGTTGTTGCTTCAAATATTTCAGCGCTGACCTTTACCTATTATGATAAGAACAATCTTCAATTAACTTCACTCCCGTTATCGGCAACCGATCTTGCCAAGATTACCCGGGTGCAGATTAGTTTAACGGCTAAGGGAAATAAGCCGGCTCCCGATAAAGTCGGGGTTAAGATCGGCGGGACGATTTACAAACAGGTTCAAGTGGAGGCGGATATCCGGATCAGGAATATGGGGATTGGTCTGGGCAATGCCGATGCGACCCCTCCGGCCCCCCCCACCGGATTAAAAGTGGTGGATAGCGGGAATCCTTGTGGTTCGTTATATGTCTCCTGGAATGCCAACACCGAAACCGATCTGGCCGGATATATGCTTTATTACGGAACCAGCCCTGGGAATTATACCGCGATTAATTTGGGAAAAGTCACGACCTATACTCTTAACGGATTAAATAATGGAACGGTTTATTATGTGGCCCTCAAGGCGTATGATACCTCGGCGAACATGAGCAGTTTTGGGAGCAATGTTCTGAACAACGGTCTGCCCTATCTCTCTCAGGCGAATACGGCCAGCGATGGTGTTTCGGTAGATACCCAGCCCAATGTCAATACGTCATCGTTCCAACCGGCCGCTCCGACCATTAATACCGCAACGGCCAGTGCGCAAGCTTTAGTTGGCGGTGTGGCCAATCCTGCCAAACCTTTTGTGATTTTGAACTGGACCGATCCCTCTTCACTGACGGGTATCAACGGGTTTAATCTTTACCGGAGCAACAATGCCGGGTCAACCTGGCAACTGCTCAATGGCGGCACACCTATCGCCACGACAGCCGCTTCTTACACCGATAGTTTTCCCGACAGTTCCTGGAATTGCCCGCTGACTTACCAAACCCCGCAACCGTATTGGTATAAAATGCAGTCAGTAGATTGCGGCGGGAATGTTAGCGCGGCCGCTCCTTCCATTGTACATGGCTCGGCAGGGTCAATAAACACCTATCCGACCGATAATATTGCTCCGGCTGATCCGACTGGGGTCATCGGAAGCGCCGGGGTGAATCAGGTTTACTTAGGATGGACCAATCCGAATGTTCCGGATCTTTTTGGAGTGAAAATTCTTTCAAATGACAATAGTTTAAGTCCATTGATTACCAATTTCGGGAATAGAGGGGTTCCTTCAGACTATCCCCAAACCCCTACCACCGGGAGGTTGGTTTATCCTTCTCCTTTCCCTCCGACGTCACTTTTAACCCCCCAACAATCCATGACCTTTATGGATAACGGGTTGATTAATAATACGATTTATACCTATACTTTCTACGCTTTTGACAAGTGCGGGAATTTCAGCGCCGGACAAACTTCTCTCGTTTCGGCGATGCCCTGCGGTGATTTGACCTATCCTGGAAGACCTGGCCCGCCACTCAATGTAGCCGGTTCTTCCTGTGCTCTTCCAGTGGTCCTGAATTGGAATTCCCCGACAATAAACGGAGACGGCACGGCTTTTTCCATCATGCCCGGGGATGTGGTTGGATTTAATGTTTATCGTTGCTCCTCCTCCCCTTGCGGTCCGGGACTGGGTGGCACTTTATTAAATAGTACCCCAATCCCGGTTACACAGGCAGGGGGGTGGACAGGAAGCTGGAGCGATACGACGGCCCAGGTCGGCGTCGGGTACTATTACGCTGTCACCGCTCTCGATTGCGCTTCCCCCCGTCATGAAAGCGTGGCTTCCACGACGGTCAGCGTGTTTCCCGGAGGATTAACGCAGGATGTCTATTACGACCAGGGAACCTCTACAGGGTTTAATTCAACGACGGTTCTTAAAGATACGACTAAAAATTGGGGGGTAAATGTCTTTCCAAATGGATCTTTGGTGATGAAAAGCGGGGTGGATTCAGGCCAGGCCCGGCCGGTAGGATCCAATACGGCGAGCACATTGACAGCAGGTTATCCCTTTACCTCTGCGCCGGGTAATGACAATTATGAAATTGACCGGGCGTTGATTGCGACCACCACCGATGCGCCCGATGCGCCGCAGGCTCATGATGACGTGAAGTTTTTTGTCAAGAACACCAGCACAGGACCTATCCAGATCAGATCAGGGATCGATACCGCGGCCATTACCTGGTCTTATCCGACAAATGGGGCAGGCCTGGATCATTTTGGGGCGACGGCCTTGTTAAAAACCATTAAGATTGGGACGACGACTGTTTGGAGTGGGTCTGCAGTCACCTCCGGCACCAACGTGACTTTCTCTTCGACTGTGAATTTATCGGCTCTGCAAAAAGGGATTCCGATGGAACTTCTCTTTGTCAATAACGGCGGAAGTGCGCTCTCCGTGGATATGACCGGAGAAAGTATCGGGATTTCCATGACCTATGGAACGTCTACCGACGGTGGTTCAACCTTTAACAACACCTGCTCCTGGAGCACGGGGTCTTCTTCTATAATAGTCAGCGAGGGTCCGGTGATTAAAATCAAATCGCTTCAAATGCAGACAGCGATCACCCCTCTTGTTTATGGAGTTACCTCTGCAGGGACCTATACCCTCCCTCCGTATACGGTATCGACTTATTTCTCAACCGGCACTGTTTTCACGGCAGGAACCCCGGGAAGTATGATTTCCTCCGCAAAGGTCTATTATTGCAAACAATCGTGGAGTGTAATGACCTCAACCCCTCCTCCTCAAAACAGTGCCTGCTGGACGACTTCTCAACCGTCACTTTCACCTTTATCGATGACCCTGACTCCCAATCTAACGGATGGATCAGCAAACATTGATTGGTCAGCAACTAAAACTGCCGGTAAGGTGATTTTGGAAAATGGGAGTCCCTACAGAGTCTGGTATTATCTGCAGGTAACGGATAATCTGGGAAATATTTCGTCGGAACCGGTTTATTCTAATGGAACTTTCAATGCTTATACCTATGACCAGTATGATGGTTTTGTTCCCGGCTTGACTCTCACCTGGTCCAATAATGGCTCGGGACCCGGAAAGAAATCAGTGGTGATTTCCGGGTCTGTCCCGGATGCTTTAGGGAGCACCGCAACTACCTCCGGGGCGGCTGTGAGCGGAACATTTCAGGAAGTGTGCGCTGTGGGCTGCTCCTCTTACCCATTTACGACGACCTTACCCTTATCCAACTATACATCTGGGAAAGTTTTTACCGGAACGAACGATGTGATCGTGACACTGACCTTGACGATGGCGGGCTTTGTGACGAAAAACTGCACTGGAGATTTACCCGGAAATGAATCGTCGGCGACATTGATTTGTCCTTAGTATCTAAAAAGAAAGGCAGGGACTTATGAAAAACTGTATCAGTCAAGTCAACAATGAAAAAGGGGTTGCTTTGCTTATCGCCATGATGATGCTCATCATGATGACCCTGATCGGCATTGCGGCGATCATGACCTCAACCACCGATATCAATATTGCGAAAAATGTGAAAAACTCCTCGAATTCCCTCTTTCAGGCGGAAGCAGGGATTGAAGAGGTAAAAGTGAGGATGGTGGATAGTTCCGTAGCCCAATTGGCAGTAGATCCATTTAATGGTTTTAACATCAACTGGGTGGATTATCTTACCACCTCCTCCGCCGCCACCACCGTTCAGTTTAATTCCGCAGCTTCTCCCTATTATGATGTAACGTTCAATGCCAACGGGTCGAATAATATTTATGCCAGCGTCCAAAATCAATCCCAATGGCAATGGGTAAAAATCCAGCATAAAAAAGACTCCACGGGAACGATGCGGTGCTATCAGCCGGATACGAATCCTCCCTCGGATGTGCCCTGTGTCGCTGGCCTCCGTCCCATCGAGCAGGTCACGGCTTTAGTCAATGCGAACGGGACCTATAAGATGGTTCGGAATGAAATATTTCCCATTGTCAATGCCTTAAACAACAGGGCGGTTTCGCTGGTAGGCGGACTTGAGATGAATGGGAATGCCACGACAGGAACCTACACCTCTACGACCGTTGGTGGTCCCCCGACGACAGCTCCTAATCCAAATGCATGCGTGAATTCTGCAATGGGGGGTGTTCAGTCGAATACCACCGGGGCGGGCTCTATCAGCATAAGCGGCGCTGCCAATAATATTTGCGGGAACCTGAACTACGGGGTTGGGGGAACGTCGAGTGTGATTTCAGTTTCTGGGGGTTCTACTCCTAATATTCAAGGAACGAAAGGCCCTGCTTCGGCGAATATCAACTTTCCTCCCGTCAACTATCCCGGAACCTGTGCCACACCGACTCATGGTGGTGCGGCTTTTGCGACGACTGGGGGGGGTAAACTGGTTGCGGGTACGTTTACGGTTGATACGGCTGCCGGCAATTGTTATATCATCCCAAAATGGGATATCCAGCAAAATACTCAAATTTATTTTCCACCTGGAGCGACCCTCTATTTCACAAACGAACTTGAATTAAGCGGGAGTAATACCATTTTAGGGACAACCCAGGGGACTACGCCGCTTCAAATTAAAGGTTTGCCGACGGCGACAGAAGTCGAGGTAAAGTCGGGCGCAACCTTATTTGGAGCAGTCTATGCGCCGTCAGCGGAGGCAGAAGTCGAGAGCGGCGGAAAAATTTTTGGGGCATTGACCGCCAATTCTTTGGAAATGGGGGGAGATGGAACGGCCGGCGGCGTCTATTATGACCCCACTCAATCCACCGGAACAGGAACAGTCACAGGATGGAACAACTGGAACTGGAATCAGCTTCAATAGATCATCTATTTTCCGTTCCGTCTCTATGAGGGGGGTCGCCCATTTTGTTGTCATCCTTGTTCCCGGAAGGAACCCAAGAACATATAAAAAATAGAGGGTCAGTTCTTGACTTTACTTTTCCTTAGTATTTTATTTTCTCATGACAAGACCACTACATATAAAGTCAAGAACCCTACTAGACAGTAAAAGGAATTCGGCTGGTAGGGGAGCCCGGAGGCATGGGGTGGCGGAGGATATCTGCGCGGAATTAATCCTTCGATCACAAAAATAAGGTGCCGGTTTCCGCGTTCCATAAGCGGAAACGGCCAATGTAAAGACGAGAAAAGAGAAGAACCGGGTTGCCCGACTTCAGATTGACGACAGAATCCCATGGCGAGGGCGACAAAACCAGAGTTTGATAGACGATTCCTTAGGCTGTTCCCAAGCAAAATGGACCAGGCCTCCCTCCTTTACCAAGGGATCAGGTTTTTACCGGTTGTCTTTTTTTGGCCCTCATGGTTATAATAGTCCTGTTCAAATGAATATCGTATAGCCCTTAAAAAGGACCTTTAACAATTTGAAAAAGCCATCTCCTCCTTCTTCCGGCTCCCTTTCCATTAAACTTCCCAAAGGGTTTGACACTCTTAATTTATATGGCAGTTTCGATTCCCACTTAAAGCGGATTGAAAGTCTCCTCCAGGTCAAAATCATGGCCCGCGGGGAGGATATCCGGATTGAAGGGGCGCCTGAAAAGGTAAAAGAAGCCGGGAGAGTGTTGACGAATCTTCAAACGTCAGTTCAAAAAGGGCACCCTCTCAAACTGGAAGATGTCAATGAAGCGGTGGCGGGCGCCTCCATCCGTTCCGATTCCGGTCAAAAAAAATCTCAATTTTCCTTAATCCCGCTCCCGTCTAAAAAACAGATCATGCCGAAGACGGCCCGACAGCAGGCGTATATCGATTCGATTCTAAAAAATGAAATTGTCATCGGGATCGGCCCCGCCGGGACCGGCAAGACTTATCTTGCCATGGCGATGGCGGTTCTGGCATTCTCCCGCAGGCAGGTCAGCCGGATTATTTTGGCCCGCCCGGCCGTGGAGGCAGGGGAACAGCTTGGTTTTCTCCCCGGGGATCTGTATGCCAAAATGAATCCTTACCTTCGGCCGTTGTATGACGCTCTTTTTGAAATGATGGATATCGAAAAGGCGAATGGTTTGATCGAACGGGGGGAAATTGAAATTGCGCCCCTGGCCTATATGCGCGGCCGGACTTTAAATGACGCGTTTATCATTCTCGATGAAGCTCAGAATGCCACAGCCGAACAGATGAAAATGTTTTTAACCCGTCTGGGGTTTAATTCAAAAATGGTGGTCACCGGAGATATTACCCAGGTTGACCTGTCGGGCCAAAAGGTATCGGGATTGATTCAAATTCAACCCATTTTGACCGGAATTTCAGGTATTGACCTTTTTTATTTTACCCAGAAAGATGTCGTACGCCATCGCTTGGTGTCGGAAATTATCCAGGCGTATGAAAAACACGAAGTGAAAAAGAGCGGAAAAGCGAAAAATCCCGTAAGAGGTGAGGGGTGAGGGGCGGCCCCCAAATATGGATAGAGAATCGTCAAAGAAAATTTAAATTAAACGTCGCAAGCGCCAAAAGTACCGCCCGTTTAATTTTAGAGATCCTGGGAAAAGAGAAAGCAGCGTTAAGTCTTCTTTTTGTCAATGACAGGGCCATTCAAAAATTCAACCAGCAATTTCGAAAGATCAACAAACCCACCGACGTTTTGTCTTTTCCGATGGGAGTTTCACGGGTTCATCCGGGAGCGAATATCCTGGGCGACATTGTCATTTCACTTGAAACCGCTCAAAGACAGGCGGAAAGTCTGGGACATTCTTTAAAACGGGAGGTGGTCTTTCTCTTGATTCATGGGGTTTTGCATCTTTTAGGGTGGGATCATGAGCGCTCTGCCCAGGAAGCCAAGAAAATGTATAAAAAACAGAGAGACCTATTAGCAATGATTGAAAAATAAACGATATTAGGTTGCCCTGGCGGGTCAGTGGTAAACGTGCGTTGTGGGGCAGGGGGAGCCTTCACAGCGACCTCTTCGAAGTTTTGGTTATCCCACCATTATGTAAAAATCCAGAGATGAGGATAAACTTCGGAGCCGGAGTAGTGAGGGTTCTCCCTGCCCCACAACGCCCCCATAGCGAATATTTATCTTATTTAAGGACTCAATGGGATTATTTGATCATTTAAAAAAGGGATTGGCAAAGACTCGAAATCAGTTTTTGCAGACTTTCGGCGAGATTTTCCTTGAGGAAAAACCGGTTGACCAGGAGACGCTTCATCACCTGGAAGAAATCCTTATCATGTCCGACATGGGAGCTAAAACCGCAGACCGGTTGATGGAATCCCTTCGGCCCAAAATTCAAAAAAAAGAGTTAAAGGACTTAACCCAATTAAAATCAGCGCTTAAAGGGGAGATGAAGAGCCTTCTTTCCAGCCGAAAGGAGCACGCAGAGGTTTTCAAGGCGCCTTTCACAGGGTTTCCGCGGGTTATTTTGATGATCGGGGTAAACGGCGTAGGAAAAACGACTTCCATCGGGAAGCTGGCTCATTATTTTGTAAAAGAAGGCAAATCCGTTCTATTGGCTGCGGGGGATACCTTTCGGGCCGCGGCGATTGAGCAACTCGTGGTCTGGGGCGACAGGAATAAAATCGATGTGATTGCCCAAAAACATGGCGCTGATCCTTCCGCCGTGGCTTTTGACGCCTATGCCGCCGCAAAGGCAAGAAAGGTGGATGTCCTCATCGTGGATACCGCCGGCCGTCTTCATACCAAATCGAATTTAATGGAAGAACTCAAGAAAATAAAAAAAACCCTGGGTAAGGGAGATCCTTCCTCCCCCCATGAAGTGCTTCTGGTTCTGGACGCGACCCAGGGGCAAAATGCCTTAAGCCAGGCCAAAATGTTTCATGAAGCGATTGGGGTCACCGGGATTATTTTAACCAAACTCGACAGCACCGCGCGCGGGGGGATCGTCATTCCGATCTGGAGCGACTTGAACATCCCCATTCAATGGTTGGGCTTGGGAGAGAAATTAGACGATTTTGAGGCGTTTGAAGCCGATGCGTTCATCGACGCCCTTTTTTCTGATTAGGATATAGTAGAAGGGTAAGGTGTTTCTTTTTCAGCGATTGCTCAGGGGGCGTAGACGACGACGCGATTCTTCCCCGCCGCCTTTGCCATATAAAGCGCCCGGTCGGAGTGTTTAAATAAGTCCTCGATAGATTCCGCATCTTCAGGGAACGTGGCCAACCCAAGGCTGACCGTGATGCCTGGCCCTTTATGAAGGTCCTCGGTGATAAACTCGGTCTTTTCAATTTCCAGGCAGATCCTTTGGGCGATTTGTGTGGCGTCGACTTTGCCGGTCTGGGGAAGAATCACCGTAAACTCTTCGCCGCCATACCGTGCGGCAACGTCAATGGTTCTGATATTATTCCGAAGGCATCTTCCGACGATTCGAATGGCTTCATCTCCGGCCAGATGACCGTGCAGGTCGTTAAATTGCTTAAAATTGTCGATATCCATAATAATCAAAGACAAAGGAAGTTTATGGCGTTTTGACCTTTCCATCTCTTCCGCCAGACGTTCTTGAAAATATCTCCGATTGAGCAATCCGCTTAAAGGATCTGTAATCGAAATCTGACGGAGTTCCTCCGACCGGCGGTAAAACTCTGACCGCTCGATGGCCATCGACGCATACCCGCTGATGGTTAAGGCAATCTGCAGGTCCTTTTCAGTAAAAAAAGGTTCGTTGAATTTGTCTGCCACATTGAGAATCCCGATAGGCCGATGATCGAGAGTGATCGGAACGGAGATGAAAGAAGTGGTTTTATAACGCGACCGTTTGGGGAGCAAAACTCTGGGGTCGTTTTCCATATCTTGAACCAATAGCGGCACGCCCTCCTGAAGCACTTTTCCCGCGACGCCTTCACCCGCCTGTATCCGGCGGCCTTCCACAATTTTTTGATTGATGCCCTTTATCACTTTTATTTTCAGGTCGCCCGTGTCTTCTTCGACGAGCATCAGGGAGCCTTGTTCAGCATGAAGCATCGACGTCGCCTGGTCAATAATCGTTTTAAAAAGTTCTTCCGAGTCAAGAGTGGAAACGAGGAGATGGGAAAATTCGGTCAGGGTTTTTGAGTCCTTCCGATAATTTCTGAGGGCCTCGAATAAAAATTGATTTTCGAGAATGACCGAAGTTTGATGGGTGAATTGGGCAATGAGTTTTATGTCTTCCTCTGAAAGGTTTGTATCGAGGAAAACTAAAAGCGCCGGAGTTTTTTCAGGTTTTCCAACCGGAAATAAATGGAGCGAACCCGTCTCTTCCGGAAATCCCCCCTTTACAATTTCAAGAATATCCCGGGTCGCGTAGGGCCGGCGATTTTCAAGGACCTTTTTAAAAAGGGCGTTATCTTTTTTTCCCGTGAATTTTGCGATTTCATAAATTTTATTTCCGAAGGCTTCAAAAGTTTTGTATTCTTTTGTGACAGGATCGGGTTTTAAAACAGCGACGGTCTCTCCGTTAAACAGGATACCCAGCGCATTGAGAAATAATCCGTAAAAATCTCTTTCCCCCAGGTTTTGGTCCAGTTCCTGACAGAGATTGAAGAGGGTATTTAACTTGTTCAACCGGTTGTCCGATGTTTTTTTGACCGAGAGATTTTTAAAAAAAGGGAGAGCGACAGATTCGATAAGCTGGTTCGCGCTGAAAAACGCCTCTTTGTCGATGATTTTTATTTCATCCGCTTTTTCGGTTATGAAATGCGGAGTAAATTTTAGACCGGCGGTTTTTTTCTTAAAGTCTTCCAGTTCCTGGTAGGAAAAATAAACCTGTCCGCCCACAAGGACCTTCCGGTCAGAAGAGTCTGTCTGGAGAGGGATTGCAAACAGGTTGAGATTGGCGTAACATTTGAAATATTTTGATTGTTCTGATTTTTCAGCCTGCTGGATCTGAATTTCACGCTCGACTTCACATAATTTTTTCAATTCAGGATTTTTGTGAATAAGTTCACAAAGAGGGTTTTCCTGGCTGCCTTCACAGAAAAGCCTGGGGTCTTTTGCGGTATCGTAAGTAAAAAGAGAACAGCCGGTTAGCTTTGCAAGCTGGTCTTGGATAGCTTTCCAAGCTACAATGTCATAATGGGACATGGGGGAAACCTTGTCTGGTGGGGGATTAACTTTAAACTTAAGGATTGAACCTTGATTTTAAAGTTCTTTGGCCCATAAAGTCAAGGCATTTAGGTCATAAAAATGGGTATTTTTAAACTCTCTTCTGAATTCACGCCAAAAGGGGATCAACAACAGGCCATCGACCGGTTGGTTTCCGGCCTTAAGAGCCAAAAGAAATTTCAAACCCTTTTGGGGGTGACGGGTTCCGGAAAAACCTTTACAATGGCAAAAGTCATTGAAAAGATTGAAAAACCTACTCTGGTTATGGTTCATAATAAAACCCTGGCGGCCCAGCTTTGCCATGAATTTAAAACCTTTTTTCCTGAAAATGGGGTTGGCTATTTTGTAAGTTATTACGACTATTATCAACCCGAAGCCTATCTTCCGACCACCGATACTTTTATCGAGAAGGACAGTGCAATAAACGAGACGATCGATCAGATGCGCCATATGGCGACCTCCTCCCTTTTTGAACGGGATGACGTCATTATCGTGTCTTCGGTTTCCTGTATTTATGGTTTGGGTTCTCCCGAAGCTTATCATGGAATGTTATTGTTTCTGGAGGTTGGGAGCCGGATCGACCGGGAAGAGATTTTAAAAAAGCTGGTTGAAATCCAGTATGACCGAAACGATATTGATTTTTATCGAGGGACCTTCCGGGTCCGGGGAGATGTGATTGAAGTATTTCCGGCCTCCTCGGATACGAATTGCGTCCGCATTTCCCTGTTTGGAGATGAAGTGGAAGCGATTGAGGAAATTGATCCGCTCAGGGGGGAGGTGATTAAAAAACTTCCTAAAATCGCAATTTATCCCGGGAGCCACTACGTCATTCCTCCCGAAAGGCTTCAAACGGCTTTGCAGGGAATCGAACAGGAGCTGGAAGAGAGAATTTTTCATTTTGAGAAAGAGAAAAAGCTTGTTGAAGCTCAGAGAATTGAACAGCGTACGAGGTTTGATCTCGAAATGATCAAAGAAATGGGTTTTTGTCAGGGGATTGAAAATTATTCCAGACACTTTTCCGGAAGAAAGCCGGGAGAACCCCCTCCGACCTTGATTGATTATTTCCCGGACGATTTTTTGTTAATGGCGGATGAAAGTCATGCAACGATTCCACAGGTCAGGGGGATGTTTGAAGGAGATTTTTCAAGAAAAAAGAACCTGGTGGAGTATGGGTTCAGGCTTCCGTCAGCCTTTGATAACCGTCCGTTGAAGTTCGATGAATTCGAAAAATTATTGAACCAGGCCATCTTTGTCTCTGCCACGCCGGGATCTTATGAACTGGACAAATGTCATCACAAAGTCGTCGAGCAGATTATCCGGCCGACCGGGCTGATCGACCCTAAAATAACAGTCAAACCGGCCAAAGGACAGGTGGACGATCTGCTGGAGGCCATTCATCAGCGGGTTTCCAAAAACGAAAGAGTTCTGGTTACGACCCTGACCAAAAGGATGGCAGAGGACCTCACCGAATATTATCAAGAGCTGGGAATTAAAGTCCGGTATCTGCATTCCGAAATTCAAACACTCGAACGGACGGAAATTCTTCGGGACCTCCGATTAGGGAAATTTGATGTTCTGGTTGGAATTAATCTTTTAAGAGAAGGTTTGGATTTGCCGGAAGTGTCTCTGGTGGCGATTTTAGATGCGGATAAGGAAGGTTTTTTAAGATCCCATCGTTCGTTAATCCAGACCACCGGCAGAGCGGCAAGACATATCAGCGGAGAAGTCTTTATGTATGCTGATCGGATAACAGATTCAATGCAGTCTGCGATTCAAGAAACCAACCGGCGTCGGGAAATTCAGATGAAGCACAATGAAGAAAATCATATTGTTCCCGTTTCGGTCAAACGGGGAATTCCCCAGGCCCTGTACGAGGTATCCGAATCGGATTACTTTACCCTTCCTCTGGCCGCGGAAGCGGCCGTTCCTTATATCCCGCAGGAAGAACTGGGTCCCATCATTCAAAGTCTGGAAAAAGAGATGAGGTCGGCATCTAAAGATTTGAATTTCGAAAAGGCCGCCGAAATCAGGAATAAAATTAAAGCGCTTAAGGAAGCCGCTCTCAGTTTATAAAACGGGTTAGAGAAGAGTAGAAATTACGCTTGTTTGTAGATGTAGAGTCCTAAAAATATCCCGATAAACCCCAGAATATTAATTCTGATGGTAAATCCGATCGTGGCTGTAAAGAGCCTTAGATCCAGGATAAAGGGGGGAGAAATTCCAAAACTTAAACTTTTTAAAAAAAGATCCCTGACGGTGCCATCCGGAGAGATGGCTCTTAAAATCTCTCCCATGAGCGTGCCAAAAAACCCTCCGATGAAAATGAAAAAGATAAGCATCCATGGCGTTTTTTTAACCAGCGCCATTATGCCTGGCCTTCATAAGGTTCGTTTTCGATCATGGCTTCAGTTTCTCTTAACTCATCCAGGATTTCGCCAATTCCGTTTTCGACCCGGTCGAGGCGATGGACCAGCGCATTAATTTTAAGATCGATTTTGTCCAGCAGTTCTCCTTTTATTTGCTGGATGAGTTGTTTAACATCCTCGTCTTTTGCTTTTAAAACAGGAGGCTGTTTGGCAGAGATTTTTTTGGCGAGGGGCTTGTCAATGGTTTTACTTTTTTTCTTGGCAGCGGCGGCGGGCTGGGCTTTTTTCATTGATCATCACTCCAAAATGATATAATCAATATAGCAATATAGATGGAGAATCAAAACTTGTCAAATGATAAAAATGCAAACAATCAGGCGACGGCTCTGGATAAAAAAGGCCCCCTGTTTGACCGGGCAGTTTCCCTGATCGAAAAACTCCGGAAAGCAGGTTTTCAAGCCTACCTGGCGGGGGGCGCCGTGCGCGATCAAATGAGAGGGGTTGTCCCAAAAGATTTTGACATTGTTACCTCCGCCAAACCGAACGAGCTCCTGTCTTTGTTTCCTCAGGCGATTCCGGTAGGGGCAGCGTTTGGCGTTGTTCTTGTCCCCTTTGGAAAAGATGAAGAGGGAGGGGTTAAGGAGAAAATTGAAATAGCGACTTTTCGCTCCGATGGGGTTTATCTGGATGGACGGCATCCTCAGACCGTAACCTTTTCCGATGAAAAAGAGGATGCCTTTCGAAGAGACTTCACCATTAACGGGATGTTTTTTGATCCGATCGAAAACAGGGTGATCGATTATGTCGGCGGGAGAGAAGATTTAGAAAAAAAAATTCTCCGGACGATTGGAGACCCTGAACAGCGGTTTAAAGAAGATTATCTGCGGCTCCTCCGGGCCGTTCGTTTTTCCGCCCAGTTTTCTTTTCAGATCGAACAGAAAACCTATGAAACCATTCAGAAGATGGGAGGATTAATTCAAAAGGTCAGCGCGGAACGAATCAGGGATGAGTTGGAAAAAATATTAATCGGCGACGATCCTGTCAGAGGGCTGACCCTTTTGGATGAAACCGGGATGATGAAAGTTATTTTTCCTGAAATTTCTCAATTGAAAGAAATCCAAAAGGAGGGGAGGGATGAAAGTGTTTTTAATCACACCCTTAAGCTGTTTAAATTTATCTCCATTCGAAGCTTTGAGCTGGCGATGGCCATTCTTTTTCATGAACTCGAGGGGAAAAAAGCCGCAGCGGTCTGCCGCCGGTTAAAGCTTTCCAATGATCAAACCGAAAAAGTGGCAACGCTGGTTCGGGACCATCCGGTTTTTCAGGAAATTCCCGCCATGAATCAAGCGAGGTTTAAACGATTTTTGCGTCTACCCTGTTTTGAGGAGCTCCTGGAGCTCTATCGGGCGGATTCTCTGGCCCTGGGTCGAAAACTGGATCTTTGGGATCTCTGTGTTAAGAAATTAAAAGAGTTCAGTCAAGACGACCTCTTTCCTCTTCCTGTGATTTCAGGAAATGTGCTTATCGAGATGGGGTACTTCCCCGGTCCTCTGTTTAAACGGATTTTACATGACCTGGAAGACAATCAGTTAGAAGGAAAGATCAAAACCCGTGAAGAGGCTTCTGCCTGGATTCTAAAGACCTACCCTTTGACCGATCAAGATACGAAATGAAATAAGGATTTGACTCATAAGGAAGAGTCGAGATAATATACTGAAACCTTTGGTTTTGGGGACATGTGATCCCTTCTGCGCGGATCAAAGAAAGAGATGAAAGAGGAAAAAGTTACAGAACCCGGCGTCGAGGATCTATCCCTTCGGTTAAGCGTGTTGGTCCAGCTGGAAAATGGGACGATCATCCGGCTCCAGGAGGACAGGAAGAAAGAGCTTTTCATTGCGATTTCCCAGGGATTTGTCCATAAAAAATTGTTTAAGCGGGCCTCAAGCTACGGGAATCTAACCTTTTATCCCGATCCCTTGTTGAGTGATTCGGTTGATCTGATCAGCCTGATTGCCCGGTTTTTAATTACTTTTAAAGGGGTTGTCGAATGTTTAATCAGCGGGCCCTCTTTAAAAAGAAGAAGATTGAGGGATTTGTTAAAAAATGATACCTGTGCCACGGGACGAACGATTGAATGGGGCAACGCTAAAGTGGGTTCGATCGACCTGTCTTCTTTTATCTCGGTGACGCCTAAAAAAGGAATCATCACTCTCTTTGAGGCTCTTTACCCTCTTGAGATGATGAGGAATAAAGATGTTAAAAA
The DNA here is from genome assembly GCA_016178585.1 of Nitrospirota bacterium. Lineage (NCBI taxonomy): Bacteria > Pseudomonadati > Nitrospirota > Nitrospirota bacterium. The sequence continues at coordinate 6,429 of JACOTA010000032.1, read as the reverse complement.
CCAATGCGATCGGCTTTTAAAGGAGCTTAAACCATTTGAATAAGCCGGTGAAAAATGAAACTTTTTTAAAAGCCTGTCGAAAAGAACCTGTTTCCTATACGCCGGTTTGGATCATGCGCCAGGCCGGAAGATATATGAAGGAGTATCAGGCGATCCGGGCAAAGGTGGACTTTCTAACTTTGTGCAAGACCCCTGAACTGGCGACGCAAGCGACTCTTTTGCCGGTTGATCTGCTGGAAGTGGATGCCGCCATTCTTTTTTCTGATATCCTGATCCCGGTTGAAGCCATGGGAATGGAAGTGGTATTTACCGAACATAAGGGGCCTCTTTTTCCAAAACCGATCCGGGGAGAGGACGATATCAAAGGGCTATGGGTTCCTGCTGTTGAGGAAAAAACCGCTTTTGTTTTTGAAGCGATTCGCATGCTTCGCAAAGAACTCAGCCAGAGAATACCCTTAATTGGTTTTTCGGGAGCCCCTTACACGCTGGCGACCTACATGATAGAAGGAGAGACCTCGCGTAACTTTAATTCCATTAAAAAATGGATGTACCGGTCTCCCGCGCTTCTCCATCAGCTTCTTGAAAAAGTTACCAAAACCGTTATTGCGTATGTCAATGCACAGGTTGAATCCGGCGCGGAGGCCATCCAGATCTTTGATACCTGGGCCGGCGCTTTGGCAGGCGATGAATATGAAACATTTTCTTTTCCCTATACCCGGCAGGTTATTGACCAGATCAGAAAGACAGGTGTGCCGGCGATCCTTTACATAAACGGCGGGGGACTTCTGCTCGACGATATGGTGGCCACAGGGGCAGATGTGATTAGTTTGGATTGGCGGTCGGATATTCGGAAAGTCAGAGAAAAGATTGGAGAGCGGGTGGCTCTTCAGGGAAACCTCGATCCCTGCGTTTTGTATGCAGACGCGAAAACCATTCGGACCCGGGTAAAAGGTATCCTGGAGAAATATGGGAAGGGATCAGGCCATATTTTCAATTTAGGGCATGGGATTTTGCCGGATACCCCTTTTGAGAACGCCAAAGAAATGATCCGAGCCGTCCATGAAGAGAGCGTCATCTACCATAAATAGAGAGCTTTGAGCCAGAAGGGTTGAAGAAGTCAATTTTAGATAAACGGTATGCCTGTTCAGGCTGTTCAAAAAGCTCCAGAGGCGAGGCCGCAGGGGCTGAGGGAGACCGGAGTGTACAAAGTGAGGACATGAGGACTCCGAGGAACCGAGAACGAAGCCTATGGAGCTTTTTGAACAACTTTTCAGCATGAAGGAGACTGATCAAAAAACATCAGCTGCAAGGCCGCAGCCTTGAGGGGCGACACAGACGTACAGAGTTAGTACGTCGAGGAGACCGAAAGGCGAGAACGCCGCAGATGAGTTTTTTCATCAGTCTAGACGGCTTTTTGGACTTTGCCCGACTTGATACATACGGTACAGACCCGGATTCTTTTTGGCGTGCCATTCACGATGGCACGAACCCTCTGTAAATTCGGGCGAAAGGTTCTCTTGGTTTTGTTGCTTGCGTGACTGACATTGTTGCCGACCGCTTTGGTTTTATTGCAGAGTTCACAATGACTTGCCATTTTTGCCTCCCACTAAGCTTGCTCGCGAGCGCATCCGCAGCGAAGCCAGGCTTTTTCTTTTACAATCTGGAATTCCCAGATAAAAATTTAAGTTAGGTAACTAAAAGTTCGTAAGAATACCATATGGCATTAATTAATGCAAAGGCAAAATGAATTCCACACTACGGTGGGAAACCCCTGTTCAATTCGTCAAAGGCATCGGCCCCTATAAAGCCGTCCTGTTAAAGAAGCTGGGGCTGGTTACGGTCGAAGATGTTCTTTTTAATCTTCCCTACCGTTATGAAGACCGGACGAAAATACAAAAAATATCCCGACTATCCCCTAACGAAAATCAGATGGTTTTCGGAGAAGTTAAAGCCGTCAGAACTCAAATCACCCCCCGAAAACATTTAAAGATTTTCGAATTAATCCTCGGAGATGAAACGGGGGTTTTAAGCTGTAAATGGTTTAATCAGCCCTATTTGGAAAAAGTCTTCAAAACCGGGCAAAAAGTTATCTTGACCGGAAAAGTGAGCCCTAACCGATTTGAGCATTTCAGGCTTGAAATGAATCCCGTAAGTTATGAACTCGTGACAGGTGACGAAGAGAATTTGACCCATCATGGAAAAATTGTTCCCGTTTATCATGAAACGCCGGGAATGACGTCGAACCAAATGCGCTCTCTGATCAAGTCATTGCTGGAAGAGAATCTCCTCTTGGCCCGGGAAAAGCTTCCTTTAGCCCTTGTCCGGAAATATGCTTTTCCTTCATTGGGGGAGGCCTTAAAAGAAGTACACTTTCCTTCGGGACCGGAAACGTTTTTTCAATCGTCCCTGGAAAAAAGCCTTTTTCACCGCAGGCTTGTTTTTGAGGATTTTTTCTTGTTGGAAATGGGGCTGGCTCTGAGGAAAAATAAAATTTCGCGGGAAAACAAAGGCTTCTCCTTTAAGATAGACGGAGGAATGGAAGGCGAGCTCTTGAGACATCTTTCTTTTAAACTGACTCCCGCGCAAGGCCGTGTTTTGGGAGAAATCAAAAAAGATATGCAGAGCCTTTATCCCATGAACCGTCTTTTGCAGGGAGACGTCGGGTCTGGAAAAACCGTTGTTGCTTTAATTGCGATGCTGATTGCTATCGAAAACGGATTTCAGGCTTGTCTGATGGTTCCCACCGAGCTTTTGGCCGAACAGCATTATTTCAATCTGACTCCCCTCCTTTTGCGGTTAAATATAGCCGCGGGATTATTAACCCACGGAATGGGAAAGAAGGAGCAGACCAAGGTTTTGGAAAGCGCGGCCGAAGGGAAAACAGATCTGGTCATTGGAACCCATAGCCTTATTCAGGAAAAGGTCCAGTTTAAGAGGCTTGGGATCGCCGTGGTCGATGAACAGCATAAATTCGGCGTTATGCAGAGGATGGAACTCAAGAAGAAGGGGGATTCTCCCGATATTTTGATCATGACCGCAACGCCGATTCCGAGGACCCTTGCCCTGACGGTTTACGGCGATTTGGACCTTTCCGTTCTCGATGAACTTCCGCCAGGGAGAAAGCCGATTCAAACCCGTTTGTTTTATGAAAGCCAGAGAAAATCGGTTTATTCAATGATCGAAAAAGAGGTCAACGGAGGGAGGCAAGCCTATATTGTCTATCCATTGGTGGAAGAATCCGAAAAACTTGATTTAAACGCCGCTGTAACGATGTTCAAAACCCTGGAAGAGACCGTTTTCCCCCAATTTAAAATAGGCCTCCTGCACGGCCGGATGAAATCGGGGGAAAAAGAACGGGTGATGAAACAGTTTAAAAATCAGGAAATCCATATTTTGGTATCGACAACGGTAATCGAAGTCGGGATCGACGTCTCAAACGCCTCCCTGATGGTGGTTGAACATGCCGAGCGATTTGGCCTGGCCCAGTTACACCAGCTTCGCGGGAGGGTCGGCCGGGGACCCTATCAATCCTATTGCCTTTTGGTTGCCAACACTCCGGTTTCTGAAGACGCGAAAAAACGATTAAAGGCTATGGTGAACACCACAGACGGGTTTAAACTGGCCGAAGAGGACCTTGCCATCCGGGGGCCGGGTGAATTTTTCGGGACCCGCCAGTCCGGCCTCCCTGAATTGCGGGTGGCCAATCTTCTTCGGGATGGAAAGATGCTGGAGGAAGCTCGGAGGGAAGCGATGGATCTGTTACAGAAGGACCCCTTGTTGGTTCACCCGGATCACGGGGGATTGAAGGAAACCTTGCTTCGAAGATGGAATGCCAGATTGGACCTCCAGGAACAGAGATAGGATTTGCAACTCCTTGTTTTGCCTGTCATCGCGAGCGCCCGCAGGGTGCGTGGCGATCTCGGTTCACGATGGCGAGATTGCTTCGCTTCGCTCGCAATGACAACTTTCTATCTCTGTTCTTGGGGGATAAAAACATGTTTAAAAAAATTAAAGAAGACAGTGAACTGGGTGTTCAGATTGTCAAAAACAGGCTCCAAAATCTTATCCACCGGTCGGTTGAAGAGATCGATGCCATTAAGGTCCGTCTGGAAATCAGAAAATTAGAAAAAGAAATTGATGAACTGATGCTTCAAGCAGGGAAAGTTTTATTTGAAAAACTTCAAAAAGGGGAAACCTGTATTGAAGAGACCGAACTTACGGCTTTGTTTTCGAAAGCGGTTCAAATGAAAGAAGAGCAAGATCTCTTGAAAAATGAGCTGACCGAACGTCTTAATCCCTCTCAAACATAGGATGAACATGATGATAAAATACCCCCATTCCCCTCGCTCAAACAAGCAAAGCTTGATTTTCGGTCGATTTAACATGGTGGCCCGTGCGGTTTCACTTCGTGAACTCCTCCGATGCCCCCATTCCCCTCGCTCAAACAAGCAAAGCTTGATTTTCGCTCTAGTATTGACTCTATTCGTGGGGGGGTGCGGTGTTGCCATAGTTCCCAAACCTGACCAGACGGGCGAAGTTGACCTTCATTCCAACATTATTACCAAAAAGGTCGGAGGGGCCGCTGTTTCTGTTCAAACTCAGGAATGGCAATTTTATCCGGGCGACCTGGAGCAGTACTATACACCCCTTCTTTTGTTGATTAAAAACGGAACCGAAAATAAATTAGAATTTGCGCAAAAATTTTTGAACCTTCTTGATAGCGGAGGCAATCAATTTCAACCTGTTCCGCCTGTAGAAGTTGAAAGGACCTTTATTGATCGAGGGTATCCGGTTTCTTCGTCAGCTCACATCGGAATCGGTTCGGGCGGCTACTCTTCCTTCTTCGGGTTCGCCTTTAATTTTCCATTTTATCCTTCGCCTCCTCCGGTATCCGATATCTCTCTCCTTGCGCTTCATGAGGGTGATATCCTGCCGGGGGCAACCGTCAGAGGCTTTGTTTATTTCCGGAAAGTTGTTCCTACGGAGGGCACGCTGAAACTTCATTTGGAAATCAACCAGGCTGCCGAGGATTTTTATTTCATCGTCAAGAGATAGAGTTTATCATCCTCACAACGACCTTTCAGGTCGGATTGCTTTGCCTTCGGCTCACAATGACACATTACGAGAGCGAATGATTTTAGCCAGCATCGATATTGGGACAAACACCTTAAGGCTTCTGGTTGTTGAATACCGTGATCAAAAATGGAAAGAGCTTTTTTCCGATCGTCAGGTGACCCGTCTGGGCGAAGGATTTTTAAAAAGTCGGACGCTAACCCTTTCAGCCGTTGAAAGAACGTTAAGCGCTTTAATATCCTTTCGGCAATCCCTTCGCCAATTTTCATGCGATCATATTTTATGGGTCGCAACGAGTGCGGTTCGTGAAGCCGAAAATAAAAAAGATTTTATCGAACGCGTCAAAGAAGAACTTGATCTGGATATTGAAGTCATTTCCGGTGAAGAGGAGGCGCGGTTAACCTATTTGGGAATCCGTTATGGCCTACCCGTTTCAAACGATTACCAGATGATGGTCGACATTGGCGGCGGGAGCACCGAATGGATTCTTGGACATCATCGGACCCTTTTATCTAAAAAAAGCACCCCGTTCGGGGTTGTGTTTCTTACCGAAAAGTATTTTTTCTCTGACCCCCCTTCTTCTTTCGAACTCATTCAGATGAAAAAAAAAGTTCGGGAATATTTCGCGGAAGTTAAAGGAGAGTTTAAGGAGGTTCTTGAAAAAAATCCTTCGGTAACCTGGGTCGGAACGGCAGGAACGGTCACCACTTTGGCGGCGATGGCGCAAGGTCTTGAAGCGTATTCATTTGAGAAAGTCCATCGTTTCGAGCTCACTCAAGAAACGGTTTCGGGTCTTTTTCAGGCCCTGATTTCTAAAACTAAAGATGAAAGAAAAAAAATAAAAGGTTTAGAGGCAGGGCGGGAAGATATTATTGTCGCTGGAGCGTTTATTGTTTTAGAGATGATGATGTTTTTTAATTTTAACAGGATGGTTGTGAGTGATTACGGATTGCGCGAAGGGATCATTCTGAATATGATTGACCAGATTTCCAAGAACAGAAAGTTGTCATCGCGAACAAAGTGAAGCAATCTCAAGACTTTACGGTAAGATTGCCACGCACCCTTCGGTGTTCGCAATGACATGAACAATAAGCAGGTGCGAAGTCTATCTCTTGGGAGATCCCCAAGAACAGAGTTAGAAAGCTGTCATTGCGAACAAAGTGAAGCAATCTCAAGACTTTACGATAAGATTGCCACGCACCCTTCGGTGCTCGCAATGACATGATTAATAAGTGGGTGCGAAGTCTATCGCTGATCTTGGGAGATCAGGGTGTGAGACAAATTTATGGGTAAGCTTCTCACCCAGTCGCCCGATTTCCCCAAAACTCCTCCCACCGGCCGCTGATCTGGCAGCAG
>JACOTA010000031.1 GCA_016178585.1 Nitrospirota bacterium | reverse complement strand
GTTCGGCATTCAACGTCAAGGGCGATTTCTGTGTGCTCCAGGGCATTCGAACCTCCTTCAAAGGGGTGGTGGTCACAAGCCTCCCTATGATAGCAGGTCCGAAAGTAATGGTCTATATTTTAATGAAACTAACTACTAGTTATCGATGTTGTAGAATTCGGTATAAGAGGAGGACCTTTTTTTTGAGGGGGTGGTAGGTTGAAAACCTTTAATAAACGGTTCTGTGGTTGTATTTTCAGAATTTTCATCGCTCAACAAACCTGTTCCTGAATCTATTTTTGCATAAACAATATTTTCCGGGATCGAAAATGGAACGTCTGGAATTAAGTTAAATGCTTGTTTCATAAACGATATCCAAACAGGAAGAGCGACTGAGGCTGCGGCTTCCCGGTCGCCAAGTGAACGCCGGTCATCAAATCCTACCCAAACCCCGGTAACGAGTTTGGGCGTATACCCTATAAACCAGGCGTCGCCGAAATCGTTCGTGGTTCCGGTTTTTCCGGCAATATGCCTTCCCAGCTCTCTGGCCCGGACAGCGGTTCCCTTTTGGATGACATCCTCCAGCATGTTGGTGATCATGTAGGAGACCTCTTTTGAAACCACTTCTCTGGGATGGTTCTCATGCGTTTCGAGGACTTTGCCATGCTGATCGGTAACCGACTCTATGGAATAAGGTTCGTTAAGGGTTCCCTGGTTGGCAAAAACAGAATAAGCGGAGCTCAATTCCAATAACCCCAGGCTGGAGGTCCCTAGTGCCAGGGACAAATCATGCTGAAAGGGAGAGCTTATTCCGACCCGTTGTCCAAACTCGATGACCGGGCTGATTCCAACTTCTTCGAGAAGTTTAATGGTTGCGAGATTCCGGGAGTGGGCCAACGCTTCTCTCAAGGAAATGGGGCCATAGAATTTTCCTTCATAGTTTTCAGGTTTCCAGATTTTATCCAGTTCGGCATCTTTATAAATGACGGGTGAATCAATGATAATATCGGACGGACTCTTCCCTTTTTCAAGGGCCGTAGCATAAATGATGGGTTTAAACGCCGATCCAGGCTGCCGTTTTGCCAAAAGGGCCCGGTTAAACTCACTTCTTTTAAAATCATAACCCCCGACCATTGCTTTAATTCCCCCGGTTGCCGGGTCCAGGGCGACCAGAGCTCCTTCGACTAAAGGATTCTGTTCCAGGGTAAAGGAATATTCCCTGGCGCCGGGGTCGAATTTTTTTAATCCAAGCTTAATCATATCCCCTTTGTTTAAAATTTGTTTCGCCGTTGCTTTTTCGAGGTATTGGACATCATTTTTTAGATCTTTTCCGTTGAGTCGTTTTTTAGCCCATGCCATATCTTCCAGTTTGATCTTTCCGATGATCCCCTTAGCCTGCACCCTGGCAAACGACTCGGTCACATCAATAACAACCCCATCAAAAATTTCATCCTTTCCAAAAGGGTTAACCTGGAGAAAGAAAGCATTTCTTGGCTTAACGTTTTCAACGACATCGGTATGTCCGGCCGCACCTCTGTATCCCTGCCGTTTGTCAATGGCACGGAGGCCAGACTTAATGGCTTCCGTTGCAAACGTCTGCATTTCGAGATTTAAAGAGGTGTTAACGATTAATCCCCCTCTATAAACGGCTTCTTCTCCGTATTTAGAAATAAGGTGTTGGCGGATATGCTCCATAAAATAAGGGGAAACCTCATCCTCTTTTTGAAGTTTCTGAAAGACGAGGTTTTGTTTGAAGGCTTCCTGATATTGAGCTTCAGAAATAAAACCGGCCGAGACCATTCTTCGGAGAACGACCCCCTGTCTTTGTTTCGCTTTCTCGGGATTGACAAAAGGAGAATATTCAGACGGAGCCTTGGGAAGACCGGCCAAAAAAGCGGACTCCGCCAGAGTTAAATCACTGACATCCTTCCCGAAATAAAGTTTTGAGGCAGCCTGAACACCATAAGAACCGTGTCCCAGATAAATCTGGTTGAGATACAGTTCAAGAATTTCGTCCTTTGATAAAACAGATTCGATTTTTGTCGCTAATATGAGTTCCTTGATTTTTCTTTTAAGGTGTTTTTCGGGAGAGAGAAAAAGGGAGCGGGCCAGTTGTTGAGTGATGGTGCTTCCCCCTTCTTTTAATCGGAGGCTTTTAATATCATTTAAAACGGCTTTTAGGGTCCTCCAGTAATCAAATCCACCATGTTCCAAAAACCGGCTGTCTTCCACCGCGATAATGGCTTGAAAAAGGTACTTGGGAATTTTAACCAGGGGGACCAGGATCCGGCGTTCGGTCGCGAACTGTCCGATAAGAGCCTTGTTTTCTCCGTAAACCCGGGTTGAAGTGCTTGGTTCGTAGGTTTTTAGCCCTTCAATTGAGGGAAGGTCCCTGACGATGTCCCAAATAAAACCGACTCCGGAAAGAATGAAAATTGCGCAAAAAATCAGGATTGCCAGGGCAATTTTTTTCTTATCCCATCGATTTTTCAGAGGAATTTGGTTTAAAGAGGGGGTGAGTTTGTCCTTATTATGTTGTCCATTGTATGGCATAAGTCACGCAAAGTGTATTATACCTCGATAGGGATGTCAAACCTCTTGAACTGAATCTGTTTTTTCCGCAATGTTCTATCTATATCTGGGGTAAAATCAATCGCATTTTTTCAAGAAAAGGTTATAATTTCTTCTAATAAGGGAATGATCGCAGGCCTGCTCGTGGAGGGAGTTAGAATATGCATGACGTTAAAATAAAAAAAATATTGGTTCCAACCGACTTTTCCGCTTATTCAGAAGCGGCAAAAAATTATGCTTTAGGGTTAGCAAAAGTTTTTCGATCAAAGCTCTTTCTCTTGCATGTTCAGGAATCGATTGACTATTTCGAGGAATGGGAGGTATCCCCTCTTTATGACCCTTATGAATTGAAAAAGAAATTCCTGGAAATGATCGATAAAGAAGTTGAAATTTTCAAAACGGATGGAATCGACGCAGAGGGACTCTGTATCGCCGGGGTCCCCTCCCTTGAAATTATTAAGGCTGCAAAAAAGTATGAAATAGATTTGATCGTCATGGGAACTCACGGAAGAAAGGGAATACCCCTTCTGTTATTGGGAAGTACAGCCGAACGAGTGATCCAACAGGCGGAGCCTCCCGTTTTAACGATCAAATCTCCGAAAAAAATCCTAACCAGTCCTTTAATTAAAGAAAGTGATTTAGAAAAAAAAATAAATCCGGCGGAGATTGAAATCCTAAAAGGACATCCTGAGAGCTTTTGCCATCTTTGCGGCCAACCCTCGGAGGAAATCATTTGTAACGGGTGTAAATTCCGTGTTCAAGCAGAGGCTTTTGAACAAAAAAGGAGAGTTGAAAAAGAGGGGAAAACAGATACGGGGAAAAGATAAAGGGTCACTATCCAAAATAAACCAAACTGGATTTGACATGGTAACCCTGTTACAATGTCCCAAAATATTTTTTTAAGGAAAACCGTGAAGAATGGCTCCTCTTTTATATCCTAGACTCGTCAATGGTCCTTTTGGGGACCCCGGATTATATATCGATATCAAATGGGAGCACCGCGCCATATTATTTGACCTGGGGAATAATGCCCAACTCTCGCCCTCTTCCGTATTAAAGGTTTCGGATGTTTTCATCTCCCATACCCATATGGACCATTTTATTGGTTTTGACCGGTTTTTAAGAATTATTTTAAGCCACCCGAGAACCATTCGGTTTTACGGTCCACCGGGGCTTATTAAAAACATTCAGGGAAAGCTTTCAGGATATACCTGGAATCTGACAGGAGAGTATCAGCTCAATCTGGAAGTAACCGAACTCCATACCCATTGCAGAGTTTTGACGTCCTTAAAGGCCTCAAACGGCTTTGAGCCGGACCCTCTCCAAACGCTTCCCTTCACCGAAGAGCTTCTTAAAGAACCGATGTTTTCGGTTTTTACCAAAGCGTTGGATCATAAAATTCCTTCTCTCGCCTTTAGTTTAAATGAACGGTTTCATATTAATGTTAATAAAGACGTGCTGGAAAAGATGGGACTTGCGCCGGGAGAGTGGCTTAGAAAATTAAAGGATGCTATTTGGCAGAATCAAAGCGGAGAGACCCTGTTTGAGATTCCTGTGCGGGAAAACAACGTAGAGGTCAAAAAAATCTTTCATCTTAAAGACCTGTCCGGGTTATATACGATTACCAAAGGCCAGAAAATTTCCTATGTGGTGGATACCCTTTACTCGAAAGAAAATGAAGAAAAAATCGTAGATCTCGCAAAAGGATCTACCACATTTTTTTGTGAATCCCCCTTTCTTCAACAGGATGTGCATCAGGCCGAGAATCGGTACCATTTAACGGCCTGGCAGGCAGGAACGCTTGCGCGAAAAGCCCAGGTCGATACCTTTAATGTCTTTCATTTTTCGCCCCGTTATGCCGGCGCCGAAAAAGAACTCTATGAAGAAGCCTATACCGCTTTTAAGGCAAAAAGTTGAAGGACTAATAGGGTTTCGTAAAAAGTCTGTTCAACACGACAACATGAGGATATCTCATGAAAAGTGTATTTTCCCCTTTATTTTCAGTGAATTTTGTGGCGAAGCCAAAACCCTTTTATTTTAATACCCGGATGTGAAAATCCGGATGAGTGTGATAATAATAAGGAAAGAAGGTTCGAAGCGGAAATCAGAGTGAGCGCAGGTTTTTAAAGCTTAACAAAATAATAATTTCGAATAATTTGATTTGAAGAGTGCACCTACAAAGAAACGGATTTGAGAGAAGGTAAATTTAAGGATTATCAAAATAATCCACAATCTGTTTGGTTTAATCGTTGTGGTCTGAGACGGCCATCTTTTTGATATCGGTCATTGGATAATGTTTGGTATTTCCTGTGGCAAGAATGGCATCTATTGACTGTGCCGAGGCGGCAATCAGGCAATCATCCAGTTCGAGGTTCTGACTTTTAATCCTGTTTTTATAACTCCCCGCCTTTTCAGCGATCTCTTTCGTAATTTCTATAATATTCAAACTGTCCAGGAGTTCTTCGGTTTTCTTTCTTTCCTGCTCTCTCATCCCCGCAAATATCTCCGCAATGGTAATCACAGAACAATGAAGGGTCGCTTCATCAATTAACGAAGAGAGAAAAGTTCTAGCTTTTTCACGGCCTCTTAAGAAGTTGATGAGGATATCGGTATCCAGAACAATGTTTTTCATCGGATGCGGGTCAGCCGGGTTGATTTTCTTAGTTTCCGGACGAAATCTTCTGTCCCTTCGTTTAATTCGGGATGATCCTTTTCTTTCCAAGCTCCAAAAGAGTCCTGAATGGACTTTTTCAGTTTAAGGTGCTTAAGCTCCTTTCTAAGGGCTTCGGCCACCACCTTGCTCTGTTGACGCCCTGGGACCGCTTTCTTTAATTCATCGAGCAAATCTTCCGGCAAAAGAAAATTCGCCTGCTTCGTGGTTGTAGCCATAACTTTCTCCTTTTCAAAATAATACATATATAATTATATAGGATAATTCCTATAAATTCAAATTGAAAGCGCATTTTAATAAAGAGAAAGGGCAGAAATTACAGTTTGGAATATACAGGTTTTTAAAGGAGATTTAATTGTTGATTTCTGGAAGTTAAACTCGTAATAGAGAATTTATATCCGATCGTTTTATCGGCGTAAATGTTCCTAATAAAAGGCTTGCTATTATTACAAGAACCCAAAACCATCTGGTATTGCCAACTGCTTTATTAACAGTGAGAAGCTTCTGCTGGGTATTTTTAAATTCTCTGTGTTTTCTTTGATCTAATTCAGTGCTAAAATACATTGTCTAAAAACCCATCTTTTTTGAGGATCTACAAATCCGCAAACGATATACTTTACTCGAAAGAGAAAAAATTATATATTGATAAAATATGTTTGATTTATATTCGCATTATGTTATAATCAAAACAACTTATTCCTATGGGGATGATAGGGTTTATGAAAAAAGACTTTAAAGAAGAGATTTACCAACTTCATGCGGATATTTGCCAGGCGTTATCCGATCCTAAACGAATCTTGATCCTCTACGAATTAAAAGAGGGTCGAAAGTCGGTGGGCCAATTGGCGGTCGATTTAAATTTAAAACAGGCAAACCTTTCCCAGCACTTGATGGTGTTGAGAGAGCGTGAAATGGTTAAAACCCAGAGAGAAGGGGCGGTTATTTTTTACTCTCTGGCAAACCTGAAAGTGATAGAAGCGCTTGATTTATTGAGAGAGGTTTTAGCCGAAAAACTTCAAAAGACAAGTTTATTAGCAGATACGATGGCGAATTCGTCTTCTTAATCCGCCGGAAAGAATATTGACTGACCTTGATGATATGGAAAACAAATTTATGGAAAAAACGATGACCGGAAAAACTGACAAAGAACTTGATTTGAGCGGGGATATTTGTCCGATTACCTTTGTAAAATCTAAACTGATGCTTGAAAAAATGAACTCCGGGGAAGTGTTAAAAGTTAAGCTCGACTACGCGCCCTCCGCGGTTAACGTCCCGAGGAGTTTAGAACATGATGGCCACACGGTTTTAAAAGTTGTGGAAATTCAGCATGAGGTCTGGGAAGTCCTGGTTAAAAAGGCCTAACGACCCCTTATCAACGGATCAGGCAATGCATATAGGAATTTTATTGACGACCAGCCCCGAACATCAAAATACCTTTACTGTTTATCAATTGGCCAATTCTTTTATCAGGTTGAATCATACGCTCGATATTTTTTTGATGGACGATGGCGTTTTTAATGTAATCATGAATTCTTCCAAGCGAAAATTGTTTGCTAATTTCGAAGATTTAAGGCAAAAAAAGGTCAATATTTCACTGTGTGCAATGTCGGCTGAATCTCGTGGATTGCAAAAAGAGGATTTGCTTCCGGGAACGGGTTACTCGAGCCAGCATGAACTTTCTGAGATCGTGAAGAAATGTGACCGGTTCCTTTCGTTTGGGTAATGGGGTTGATCATGGGAAAAAACGTAGCCGTTATTGTCAGAACAAGTCCATTTAATACGTTAAAGAGCGTAGAAGCCTTTCGGATGGGCGTGGGATTAACCCTCGAGGGGAACCATGTCGATATCCTTTTAATGGAAGAGGGGGTTTGGAATGCGATACCGGCCTCCTCCCGAAAAATTGAAAGGCCTGATCCTGATCAATTTATTCAATCTTTGGAGATTTGCGGAATTGGGGCTTATGTCGATACAGAAAGACTACCGGCCGTTTTTCACCCGAAAATAAGAGAAGGGATCAGGGGAAAAACGAAAAAAGAACTCGTTCAAATGATTAAAACCGCCGAAGTTGTTATTTCTTATTAGTGAAGCAACTGGCTTTGCCAGTGCGTAACGCGGGGTTCGGGGGCATTGAGAGTGAATTTTTCGAAGGCCCCTGAAAATAAATAGGATGAAGACATTGCATATTATTAGAAACATGAAAGATCATTTTGCGCTCGACCTTATTAAAGCCGGGGAAGATAAGGAAAGTTCGTTTTTATTAATGCAAGACGCGGTTTATGAGGAATTTCCTGCGGATTGGATTAAAATATTTGCCTGTGAGGAAGATATCAACGCACGGCAGATCGAAAGCCGGTATCAAAAAGTATCATTTGACGAAATCGCCAGAATGGTGGCCGATTACGATCGGACTATTGTCTGGTAAAGAAAAAACTTGAGGGGGTATAGATGATGTCAGTTCAAGCCGATATCAAATTGGATTGCAAAGGGTTAAGCTGTCCTTTGCCCGTCATAAAAACCAAAAAAGCGATAGATGGAATGCAGGTCGGGCAAATTCTTGAAATGGTCGCGACAGATCCGGGGTCTGTAAATGATATGAAAGCCTGGAGTCACCGGACCGGCCACGAACTGGTTGACCAAAAACAGGACAATGGATTCTTTATTTTTTTCATCAAAAAGGTTAAATAATTTAAACAAAGAAAAACCTGACTAGAGGCTTTGGGAGTGTAAAATGTCAATGATCAGTAAAGAAGTTCAGGAATTGGTCGACGAAAAAATAAAGGAAGCAATCGATTCCAAACTAAACGATTGGGTTGAAACAAAGGTCAAGAAGTTAATCGGGGAACGGTTATCTACCCTGGAAGCAAAAGTTAAAGACCGGGAAACCCGGCCAAAACGAGTTGCCATTGTTGCCTCTAAAGGGTCGATGGATATGGCGTATCCCCCATTGATTCTGGCCTCTACTTCAGTGGCTCTGGATATGGAGGTTGCCATCTTTTTCACCTTCTATGGCCTTGATATTATTAACAAAAATAAATTCAAACATCTAAAAGTTCCCTCTTTGGCTAATCCGGCAATGCCTGTGCCGGTTCCTAATTTTATCGGTGTGCTTCCCGGGATGACCGCAATGGCGACGATGATGATGAAAAGCTGGATGAACAAAGCTCATGTCGTGTCTATTCCGGAGCTTCTTGAGGTGTGTAAAGAGAGCGGTGTCCGACTCATCGGGTGCCAGATGACCATGGATGTCATGGGGGTTAAAAAATCCGATCTAATCGATGGCGTTGAAATCGGCGGCGCTGCCACCTTTTTAGATTATGCGGCTGAAGCGGACATCCCTTTATTTGTGTAAGTTCAACGAAAAGAGGCCCCCCTTATGAGATTCTCTGCCAAGGCAGAATACGGGATTTGGGCGTTACTGGAACTCGCCCTCAACGAAGGACGGGGCCCTTTACAGGTAAGGGCCATTTCCAAAAGGCACCATATTCCGCTCCGTTTTTTAGAACAGGTGATGAGTGTTTTAAAAAATAGCGGGTTTGTCGAAAGTATCCGGGGGGCACAGGGGGGGTATATTTTGGCCCGTTCCCCGAAAGAGATTACGCTGGGACAGATCGTCCAGAGCATCGAAGGGACACTTTCTCCGATGATTTGCATAACAGAAGGGGACGATCAGCAGTGTTTACAGCCGGTCGAACCCCCTCACTGTGTTTTAAAGGGGGTTTGGAAAGAGGTCCGTTCTGCGATTCTTTCCGTCCTTGACCGCCTTACCCTTCAAGAGTTAAGCGAAAGGTATCGTGCAGTGGAACAAAAAACAAACATGATGTTTCATATTTAAATAAGGAAGGTTATTTTATTTAGTGAATATCATTTTGAGTGAAATGAGAAGCAAGGCGATGCCGAACACCTTTTGCAAAATTTCGTTCGATAATCCAATTGCCAGCTTGGCGCCGAGAAACCCTCCAAAGAAAAAGCCAGTACAAATAAAGGCCGCGATTTTCAAGTCCACGTAACCCTGCTGATAGTAGGTCCATGCCGCAAGCAAACCGATGGGAGGAACCATTAAGGCTAATGTCGTTCCTTGTGCCTGATGCTGGGACATTCCGAATAATACGATCAGGGAAGGGACAATAATGACTCCCCCGCCAAGTCCAATAAGCCCGCTTAAAAATCCAGACACTAAACCCAAGAACAAGAATAGCGTGACGTTCAACATACTAAATCCATCCTTTCACAGAAATGGTTCGAGTTTTAATAAAAAATAAGAATTAGCACATAGGCGATATAGCTAATTGTCCCCAGCATCAGGTGGTAAGGTTCCCATTTTTTCTTAAATAAAAGAAGGCTGAAGAAAAAAAGGGCGGTAACAAATGTTAAGATGATATTGGTCATTCCGTTGCGGTCAAAAGCCCACGCTGTTCCAAAGAGTCCGATGGAGACGGGGAACGTGCTTTGGAACACCATGGCGCCTGTGATATTTGACACGGCCAGATGGTCTTTCTTTTTTGAAATCCAGATGAGGCTGTTGAATTTTTCAGGGAGTTCGGTGGCGATGGGCGTTATGAGCAAAGATAAAATAAACGGAGAAACATGAAAGAAATCGGCGATTCCTGCTATTCCCTCAATAAAATAGACAGCGCCTCCCACAATTAAACCAAGCCCGAATAAAGTTTGAACGACAATCGTCCTTACTCCGGGATGACGAATAAATTTTTGAAAGTAAAGCGGTTCCAGGTCCAGGTGGTCTGAAGAAGGTCGTTTAAAAATGTCCCGTAAATAATTTGCATAAAGCCCAAATAAAAAAAGTCCAATGATCGTGTGGGTCAGCCTGTTTTCAATCGCAGAAGCCGCAACGGCTAATGAAAACGAAATCAGAAAGTATTTTAAATCAATCTCAATTTCTTTGAAATTTAAATGGAATTGCCGGGTCCTTTTCCCTGTTCTGGCGAAAAAATAAACGCCAAAGCCAACTAACGGAAGGGTGAGGGTGGAAAGCATGAAAGGGGCCCCTAAAATCGCCCCGATGCCGATCTCCTTTTCTGCCAAGCCGTGTCCAAACAAAATGGCGATAAGAGGAATAAGGGTTTCCGGGAGCGCGGTTCCTACCCCGGCCAGAACCGATCCTACCGCACCGTCTGACAGCTTTAACTTCTTTCCGATCCATTCGATTCCGTTTGTAAATACCGAACTTCCAAGAAGGGTAACGGCCAGGGCCATGAGCGCTGTAACCAACGAATAGGTCATTTCCACCTTTTTTTTATTATTTTTTGATTAATTTCTGCTTCGACTTGTTTTAATACGTCCTTAAGCGGTTCTTTCTGTTTTTCTGCGATGAGCTTGCAATCTTCGTATTCCGGAACCGCCCGCAGCCCTTTTCCCAGGAAAGATTTTTTTACCCTGACCCAGCCCCGTGAGGTTTTGAACCTTTCTTCTTTTCTTTTAACCATCAGCCGGTTTATTTTTTGGATCCGAAAGCCCAGAGAGGTGGTTTCTTTGAAAACCCTTTCAGTGATTTTTGTCAACGGCTCAAGAGGAGCCAAAACGGTTAAGAGGATTGCCGGACGTCCCTTTTTCATGATGATCGGGGTGAGTGTGACGTCAAGCGCTCCGTCGTGAAGCAAATGTTCAATCAGGGTTTCATAGATTTGAGGATTTAAGTCGTCGATATGGGTTTCAATTTGATAGATTTGGTCGTGAATGAATTGGTCCTCCTGTTCTCCAATCAGTAACCGGAGGAGGTTGGGTGTCTCTTCGATCATAAAGTCTCCGGCCCCCAGTCCCGTTTTTTGAAGCTTCAAAAGAGGGATTGACCCAAAAGATGAAGCTAATGTTGAGAGGATTGCCGCGCCAGTAGGGGTGGTTAATTCTTTTTTAATGCCGTTTGAATAGATGGGGATATTTTTTAAAAGGTGAACCGTGACGGGTCCTGGAACCGGAAATTTTCCGTGATGGATTTGAACGAACCCTTCCCCAACATTGATAGCGGAGGAATGGACCTCATCTATTTTTAGCCATTCAAACCCGGCTACGGCGCCGACAACATCGACGATGGTGTCGATTCCGCCCAGTTCTTCAAATGAAACGGATTCTGGATTCAGACCATGCGACTTTCCTTCCCCCCCGGCAAGCCGTTGAAAAATCGCCTGACTTTTTGTTTTAAGCGAGGGAGATAAACGCCCTTTCCCGATAAAACCCAGGATAGAGGTTAAATTTTTTAACCGAAGCGAGGGTGAAGGGGAAAGGATCACGTCGACCTTGGTTCCCTGTAAATGTCCTCTTTTTACTTTTCGGGCGCGGAGTTTAACGCCACCCGGAATAAGAGAAAGAACCGTTTGATTTAGAAATGAAAGGGGGAGACCGGCATCGACCATTGCGCCCAGAATCATGTCTCCGCTGATTCCTGAAAAGCAGTCAAAATAAGCAATTTTTTTCATATGATCTTCGTATCCAATCACTAAAACGGGTGCGCCAGCGAAAATGTCTGGTGTTCCCTTCTCGCGGTCCAAAACGGACAAAGACTGCCTTCCCTATGTCAAAGTATTGATCCGATGGGCCAAAACGGCTGCCCCAAACCCATTATCAATATTCATGACGCCGATTCCGGCGGCACAGGCGTTCAGCATGGTCAACAGAGGGGCGAGCCCGTTTAAAGAGGCTCCATATCCCTGGCTCGACGGAACTGCGATGAGCGGTTTGTCGCTGAGCCCGCCAATGACGCTCGGGAGAACGCCATCCATCCCGGCAATCACAATTAAGACCCTGGCTTGATCCATGAGGCTCTTCTTGTCCAGGATACGGTGAATACCGGCAACGCCAACATCGTACAGCGTTTCAACGCGGCTTCCAAGAATGGTCGCAGTTTCCCTGGCTTCTTCTCCTATATAAATATCGGAAGTTCCCGCCGTGATAATAAGGATTGCCCCTTTTGATTTTAATTTTTTTTTGTCGGCCCGGGAAATCACGACGGTTTTCCCCAGTTCATTGTATCTGGCAGAAGGAAACTCCGTGGAGATCAATTGAAAGGTTTCCGGTTTTACCCGGGTGGCTAAAATCCGGGGATGGCGTTTGACCGAATGCGTCAGCAAGGTGAGGATCTGCCGGTCAGTTTTTCCCAGACAAAAAATGACCTCTGGAAAACCCTGCCGGATATGCCGATGATGGTCCAGCGTAGCGAATCCCAGCTCCTCCTGTGAAAATCCTTTTAAGCGGCCATAGGCCTCCTCAACAGGCAAAGCGCCATTTTTAACCTGGGAAAGCAGTTTTTTTAACCGATTGGGAGTCATAAAACCCTACCTTATTTGTTGTTGTCTGGCAGTTCCAACAAAGGATAAATGATACCCGTAATATGAGAATTAATCCTTTTTAAATTGGTCAGGACATCCAGATGGATGGCGCTGGTTTCAATGGATTCCGCATAACCTGCATGCAGTCGTTGAATATGGGCCTGATAAAGGGCCCTTTCCTTTTGATTAATGACGGTTTTTTCCTGAAGCACCTTTTGAGCGGCTTTTTGATCCTGGCTTTCCACCGCCAAAATCATCTGATCATAATTCTTTCCGACCATTTGATGCAACTCAACGATTTCGGACAGCCCCTGCGCTGAGAATTGAAGGCCTTTCAAAATCTTTTTCTTTGCCAGCTCCAGCAGATTTTTATCGATAATATCTCCAATATTTTCCAGGTCGTTAATCATCGAGAGGAGGGCCACTTCCCGGATGGACTCTTCCCTCGACAACATTTTTTGGCTGAGCTGGGTCAGATAGAGTTTAATTTCCCGGTCCAGGGTATCGACCCAGTCGTCTCTTTTTTCAACGGCCTCAGCCAATTCCAGGTCATCTTTGACAAAAACGGTGATGGTATTATGAAACATTTCCCTGACAAATTCTGCCATCCGCAGGGCTTCTTTTGTGGCCTGGCTTAAAGCGACCCCAGGCGTTTGCTGGAGTTCCCGGTCCAGATACCTGGTTTTTGGAAACGTTTCAACCTCTGCTCTGGCCGGAATAAGCTTCACGACCAGGGCCGAAAAGGTGCGGGCAAATGGAAAGAAAATAACGGCGAGGATCAAGTTGAAAAAAGTATGGGCATTGGCAATTTGTCTCCCCGGATCGAGGGAGGAGAAGTTGACCAAATTTTGAAAAGGATGGAGAAACGGGATAAAAAGCAGGACGCCGGTGACTTTAATTATAAAATGGCACATGGCGATCCGTCGGGCTTCGATGGATCCCCCGATGCTTGAAATTAAAACCGTGGAGCAGGTTCCAATATTGGCTCCGAGTATAAGGGGAATGGCGGCGTTAAGGGGAAGCATATTTTGCGTTGACGCCGCAAGAAATATTCCAACCGCCGCTGTACTGCTGTTGAGAAGGGAAGAAAAGATGGCTCCCAGCAGAATTCCGAGGAGCGCAAAGTCACCGACACGGTTCAGGAGGGGTTGAACCCAGCCCTGATCCTTAAGGGTGCCCATTCCGGTGATCATGATTTTCAGCCCTAGAAAAATAAGCCCCAGGCCAAAAAGGGATAAACCCATGAACCTGATTTTTTCTTTTTTTGAGAGAAAAAAGATAAAGAAGCCAACGCCGATAAATAAAAGGGCAAAATTAAATATTTTAAAAGCAATCAATTGAACGGTGAGGGTTGTTCCGATATCGGAACCGAGAATAAGATAAATCGACTGATTAAGGTTGACGATCCCGGCGCGGGCCAGGCCGATTAAAAGGAGTGTCGCCGCGCTGCTGCTTTGAAGAAGGGAGGCGATCAGGGCTCCGGTGCCTATGCCGAAAAGGCGGTTTTTCGTTACCCGGCCAAGAAAAGACCGGAATCTCGCGCCTGCAAGATTATCCAGATTATCCGATAAGGTCCTTAACCCGAAAAGAAGAAGGCCGACGCCGCCGATCAGGCTGATGATCATGTCAAAACTCAAACTTTTTTCCTTTAGAGTGGGCGGCGCGGTAAATGAGTTCGGCGACAGCTTTTTTTGGGTCCTTATTTTTGTAAAGGATATAATACAATTGTTCGATAATGGGTGTGGCCACCCGGTAACGTTTGGATAAATGATAGGCAGAAAGGGTGGTTTTAACCCCTTCGGCAACAGATTTGGTTTCGCTTAAAATCCTGGCGACAGGGATCCCTTTGCCGATTTGATATCCCAGCGAATAATTCCGGCTTTGCCTGCTCGTGGCCGTCAAGATGAGATCCCCAATTCCGGAAAGGCCGGAAAAAGTTTCCTTTTTGGCGCCCATGGCTGTTCCTAACCGGATGATTTCAGAAAGCCCTCTTGTAATGAGGGCGGCGCGGGAATTATCTCCAAAGCCCAGACCGTCTGAACATCCGGTGGCGATGGCGATCACATTTTTTAAGGCTCCCCCAAGTTGGGCTCCCATGACATCCCTTGAGAGGTAAATGATAAAAGAAGACGTGGTGAGCTTTTTTTGCAAAGAAGCCGCCAGGTCAAAATTTTTCATGGCCAGGACCGCCGCCGTCGGCTGTTTTAACAGAATTTCTTTGGCAAAGGTTGGTCCGGACAGGACCCCGAGATGCCGGTGGAACCTTTTGGGAAAAATTTCCTGCATCATCTGGGTGGGGAGCAACAAGGTTTCGTTTTCAATCCCCTTGGTAGCGCTAATGATCGGGATCTCTTTTTTTAAGTGAAGGGAAATTTTTTTTAAGACGGGTCTTGCCGCATGGGATGGAACGACAAAAAGGATCAGGTCCGAGCCGTCGACGGCCTCCAAAATAGAGCAGGTCACCCGCAGATCGGGTGAGAGCGGGACCCCCGGTAAATATATTTTATTTTCTTTAAATTTTTGGATGGAATCAAGGACCTCTTTTTCATAGGCCCATAATCTGGTTTTGATCTTCTTTTCACTTAAAATAGCGGCAAGAGCCGTTCCCCAACTTCCGGCGCCGATGACAGCGATCGTTTTAACGGGTTTTGGAGGACTCATCCTTTAATGGCTCCCATCGGTCTTAAACGGGCGACTTTTGTGACCAGACCCGCCTTTTCCATGACTTCCACGACCCTTGCGACATCTTTATACGCTTCCGGGGCTTCCTCCCGAATTCCGCTTTTGGTGGCTCCTTTAACGGTGACTCCGATTTCTTTTAACTCGGAGATAATGGACCGTCCTTCTGTCGCCCGCAGAGCCGCTGAACGGGATAAGATTCTTCCAGCGCCGTGGCAGGAACTCCCAAAGGTCTCTTCCATAATGGATGGATTCCCCACGAGGACATAAGAATAACGTCCCATATCTCCGGGGACAATGACAGGATGTCCTGTCGATTGGTAAACTGCCGGGACTTCAG
The DNA here is from genome assembly GCA_016178585.1 of Nitrospirota bacterium. Taxonomy (NCBI): domain Bacteria; kingdom Pseudomonadati; phylum Nitrospirota; species Nitrospirota bacterium. The sequence goes on along the minus strand of JACOTA010000031.1, from coordinate 4,654 downwards.
GATGACCCGCCGGGAAGGCCCGCGTCGCGCCTTTTCGGTGGACCGCCACTTTTCTCGGTTTTCCATCGATTTGATGGGTCTCCAGTTTAACAATATTGTGGGCGATATCGTAAAGGAGCGAAGCCCCAAGTGTTTCAGGTGACAGGTCTAACGCCTTGACCATGGCCGATTCCACCCGTCCCATTAAGCATTGCCGGTTGGCCCAGGCATAATTGGCGGCACAGTTCATTGCGGAAAGATAATCTTTTCCTTCGTCAGAGGTCACAGGAACACAGGCCAACTGCCGGTCAGGGAGACGATAACCGTACTGTTTCGACGCCTGGCCGATCATTTTTAAAAAATCTGTGCAGACCTGATGTCCGAGTCCCCGTGATCCGGAGTGAATCATGACCACGACCTGTTTTTCCACAAGACCAAAGACGGAGGCAATTTGTTTAGAATAGAGGGTTTCTACATACTGGACTTCAATAAAATGGTTTCCGGATCCCAATGTTCCTAACTGCTTTTTTCCCCGTTCCCGGGCTCTGGGGCTAACCTTTTCCGGGTTCACTCCCTCCAAACAGCCGTTGGATTCGATAGTGTCCAAATCTTCCGGTCGTCCAAACCCTTGTTGAATACTCCACCCGGCGCCGGTCCTGAAGATTTTTTCATAATCCGATTCGGTCAGGGAAACGTCTCCAAAGGAGCCCGTCCCGGTTGGGATGTCCCTGGACAACATCCCGATCAGAGACTCCATTTTGGCGTCGACCGCTTGTTTGGATAAAGCTGTTTTAACGAGCCTTACGCCGCAGTTGATATCGAATCCAACCCCTCCCGGAGAAATCGCTCCATGATTTGCGTCGGTAGCAACGACCCCGCCGATGGGGAAGCCGTAACCGCAATGGATATCCGGCATCGCAAGGGCCGCTTTAACGATTCCCGGCAAACAAGCCGTATTGGCGACCTGCTCAATCGATTGATCGTTTTGAATATCCTTTAATAAAACGCTGTCTGAAAAAATTAAGCCAGGGACATTCATTCCAGGAACGGAGCCGATTGGAATTTCATAACGATAGGGGTCTAGTTTTTTAAGTTGAATAGTCATCCAATGCCCCCTCGCCCCGCGTTAAGCTCGGTCTAACTACGACCATTCCTAAGTCCGTCTCGGTCTAATGTCGACCATTCCCCAATCCGTCACTGGCAGAGCCATCTGCTTCTCTTCTATTAAATATCAAAGATAACCTGTCCTTCGTAAAGGGAAGAAGCGGTTTTTTTGATATAAAGCCGGTGAAAAGTTGCTGCCTTAATGTCGAATTTTAATTCATGTTTAGACCAATCGATCGGTTCTCCTAAAAAATATCCTCTTAACTCCAGCTCGATCGAGGTCAGGTGGCAAATCTTGCCAAGAACATTGCGCGTTTGATGAATATAAATCAATTCATTGAGCCATTCAACTAAAAGTCCTTCGGGGTCCTGAACCTTTAATCCGGAAGCTTTTGAATGGACCGGATAAGTAAAACGAGGTTCGACCCGGTTAAGGTCTGCAATCAGGGAAAAGAGACCTTTTCCGGCATTTTCAAACAACGCCATTAAGGACGTTCCGAAGGCGATCAACCCGATATCCGCGGTCGTATCGATGATCTTAAATGGAGAAAATAGGTCAGAGTTCATACTCACTCATAGTTGTAAGACGCGGCTGAAGGTAACGTTTATTTTTAAAAATAGCGAAGATAATATAACATTTTTGACCATTCATTGGAATCCTTCCTTTACCTTTCTTGCTGGATACAAGATATTTTGTTATATTTCATAGAGATAGCCAAATAACGAAGGATAATAGAGCGTGATTTATTTAACTGTTTTTTTAATGGGGGCGGTCATAGGAAGCTTTTTAAATGTGGCCATTTACCGGCTTCCGCGGGAAGAGTCAATCGTTTTGCCCGCTTCCCATTGCCCTTCCTGTCACCAACCCATCCCCTGGTATGACAATATTCCGCTATTTGGGTTTATTTTTCTCAAAGGACGATGCCGTTCTTGCCGCAAAGCGATTTCGTTTCGTTATCCGCTGGTTGAGCTTACCAATGGACTGGGTTACCTTTTTTTACTCAATCAGTTTGGTCTTGGGTGGGAATGGGTTGCTTATTCCGTACTTTATTCATCCTTGCTGGTGATTACCTTTATCGATCTCTCCCATCAGATCGTTCCCGACGTGATTACGCTGCCCGGAATGGTCATTGGCCTTCTGGTTTCATCAACTCTTTTGTCCATTGGTCTTGTTAATTCAATCATTGGATTGTTGCTCGGCGGTCTTTTGTTTTACCTGGTGGCTGTTTTAAGCCGCGGAGGCATGGGGGGAGGAGATATTAAACTGATTGCCATGATTGGCGCCTTTGTTGGATGGAAAGCAGTCTTATTAACCATTTTTGTCAGCGCGTTTGCAGGATCAATCCTCGGTGTGGGTTTAATGATCTTTATGGGCAAGAACAGAAAATATCCCGTTCCCTTTGGTCCTTTTTTGGCCCTTGGCGCAATGGTGTCGATTGTCTGGGGTAACAAAATCATTTTTTGGTATACTCACCTCGGGACTTAAGTGGAAACTCCTCGTTCCGCTCCACGGCTGAACATTGCCTCCTCCTTCAAGATTTTTATTTTTTTCTTAACCATTTTTTTCGTTTTACTCCTCTTATATGATCAATCTCTCCTTTTTTCTTCCCGAAAACAGTTCGATCTTCAGGAAAAACAGCTTCTCTTAAAAGAGATGGCGGATATTAAAACCGACCTGCTAGTCCATTTAAAGGAGGCGCAGGAAGACCCTTATTATTTATATGCGCTTGGGTCTAAAACTAAACTTCGGATTACTCTTTTTAATAAGGATGCCAGTGTCGTGAGAGATTCTAACGGGAAGATAAAGTCAGGAGAACATCTTGATTCTATCGGGGTTTTCCCCATAACCGGACTATGGAAAGGAGAACCCGTGTTTTCTTCCAACGAAGAAAACCAAAAAGAGGTCGTGGTGTACGGCGATCTTCTTTCTCCAGCCGGTTTAACGCCTCTCGGGATCAGGATTGTTCAAGAACGTGAAGTCGCAGGGAGTCCTGAAGGAGAAACTTACTTATTCTTTCTTAAATTATTTGGCGCCGTTGGACTCTTTACGCTGGGTTTGACGGTATACCGTTACCTCAGGGAAATCTTTAAGAAAGAAAGTTTTTTTGAAGGAACGGTCCAGGACACAAACCCGGTTTTATATACGTTCCAGGGACTCCTTCAGGAATTAAAAATCAAAGAACATGAACTTGAAAAACTGAAAGAGCAGGCTGAAAACCGTGCCGTTCAAAGTGAGACCTTCCAGGAAGCGATTCTGCGAAGTATTAACAGCGGCGTCATTACTTTTAATAAAAATCAGGGAATTACCAGTTATAATGAATCGGCGGCCAGGATTTTCGGAATTCCCCGCCAGGAGGCTATCGGGAAAAAGTGCTCCGAAGTATTTGGAACGGAAAACAAAATACAGGCTCTTCTGAACCAGACGATCCGGGAAAATGAAACGATCGAACGAGCAGAGTTTGAAATGATAAAAGGAAAGAGTCAGGAAAAAATATGGATCGGGGTCAGCGCGTCCTTTTTAACGAATCCTCTGGGGGAGTTTTTAGGAACCACTTTTATTTTCACGGACATTACTGAGATCAAAGCGCTGCAGGAACAGGTCGAGTTACAAAAGCGTTTAACGGTTCTGGGAGAGATGTCGGCCGGGATTGCCCATGAGTTCAGGAATTTTATGGGGACCATTTTCGGGTATGTGCGCCTCCTGGGAAAAAAAGTTGAAAAAACTCAGCCGGATCACCAAATGATTGAAGCCATTATTACTGAACTTAAATCGATGGACCATTTAATCCATGAATTGCTCGGGTTTGGCAAAAACACCCCCGTCAACAAGGGAAAGGTTTTATTGGAGCCTTTTTTCTCCAGGTTGATTACGCAACTCTCTTCTCAATATAAAGGGGTTTTGCCGAAGATCTCCTGTGATATCGCGAACCCTTCTCTTGCGGTCTCTGCGGACGAAATTCTGATCCGTCAGGCGTTTGTCAATCTGATTCAAAACGCGTTTGAGGCCATGCCGGAAGGAGGCGTTTTGTCCATCAAAGCCGGAATCAACCCGATAGAAAAAAATTCCATGGTTCTTGTTCAAATTAAAGACACAGGAACAGGAATTTCAAAAGATCATCTCGAAAAGATTTTCGTTCCCTTTTTTACCCAGAAAGCCAAAGGGACGGGATTAGGCCTGGCGATTGTCCATAAAATTATATTATCCCATGGCGGCCGGATTCGTGTGGAAAGCGAAGAAGGCAAGGGGACGCTCTTCAAAATTTACCTTCCAAAATCATCAGAATAGTGCGAGAGAATCCGGTCCATTTCAGTTGCTACCTATTCACGACTTTGGTAATCTTGGCCCGTAATGAATCCATGTTGATTGATGGAATGAACTCTATGACCTTAATCCAGCGTAATTTATCGCTGGATTAAGGTATTTACTTTATTTTAGGAGAAGCGAGATGGATGCCAAGAAAGTTCTTGAACGTGTGAAGGCGATCGCCGAAACCTTTGCGGCCGATCGGCCGGCTCGCCAGCAGCGCCGGTCGCTTGATCCGGCTGATTTCGCCGCGCTTCGCGAGGCGGG
>JACOTA010000030.1 GCA_016178585.1 Nitrospirota bacterium | reverse complement strand
AGCCGGCTTATTAGATTCAGGGGTCCATCACCCCGGCGCGCGGTCTGGCAAAGCCAGCTCCTCGCTTATGGTTCCGCAACGGCGTTAACATTTTTCCCTGGGGTAATCTAATAAAAATAATTTTCAATTGAAAAGATCAATTCTCCCATGATATTCTTAATATATACCCCATAGGGGTATATATTAAAATTTTGATGGAGCAACTTCATGGCCGCGGAAACCGAACAGCATATCGAAATTCCGATTGAAGGAATGACCTGTTCTGCCTGTGCGGCGAGAATTGAAAAGGGGTTAAATAAATTTCCCGGCGTAAAGGCCGCAGTTAATTTTGCGAGTGAAAAAGCCTTAATTGAGTATGATTCTTCGCAAGTCACCCCGGACATGCTTGTTCAGTCGATCGAACAGGCTGGTTATGAAGTTCCTTTGCAAAATATTGAATTCGCCCTTGAAGGAATGACCTGTTCTGCCTGTGCCAGCCGAATTGAAAAGGCATTAAATAAGATAGAAGGGGTCAAAGCCACCGTTAATTTTGCCTCCGAAAAAGCCTATGTCCGCGCCAGAGCGAGGACCGTGCCCGTCGACGCCCTGTTAACGGCGATTAGAAAGGCAGGTTATGAGGCTCACGAAGTGGTTCAAGCCGGTTTTGCCGAGGAAAAAATAAGGCACGAGCTCGCCTACCGGAAAGAATTGAAACGTTTTTGGTTTTCCACGGCCTTAACCCTTCCCTTGTTGGTTCAAATGATCGGTATGTTTTTTGGTTTAGCCGGGGGACTTCCCCGCTGGCTTCAGTTTGGCCTGGCGACCCCTGTCCAGTTCTGGATCGGGTGGCGGTTTTATAAAGGGGCCTACCATGCTTTGCGCGGAGGGGGCGCGAATATGGACGTTCTCATCGCGCTCGGAACAAGTATGGCCTATTTTTTCAGCGCCATAGTGACATTTTTTAATTTGAATCAGCATGTTTATTTTGAAGCCAGTGCAACCATCATTACCCTGATTTTAATGGGCAAACTCCTTGAAGCCAGCGCTAAAGGAAAAACATCTTCAGCGATTGAAAAGCTTTTGCATTTACAACCCGGGGTTGCCCGCGTCGAACATGAGGGGCTTATGGTAGACCGTGACGTCAGCTTGATGAAAGTGGGCGATATTTTTCTTGTCCGGTCCGGAGAAAGTATTCCGGTGGATGGAGAAGTTTTGGATGGGGAGTCGAGCCTCAATGAATCGATGTTAACCGGCGAAAGCATGCCCGTTTTAAAGCGAAAAGGGGACAAAATCTATGCGGCAACGTCAAACCAGCACGGCATGCTGAGAGCCCGGGCCACGGGCGTGGGGTCTCACACCGCCCTCGCGAGAATCATTCGGCTCGTCGAGCAGGCCCAGGGATCCAAGGCTCCAATCCAGAGGCTGGCTGACACTATTTCAGGCGTCTTTGTTCCCATCGTGGTTGGCATCAGCCTGATGACTTTTGGATTATGGTGGTTGATCGACGGAAATTTCACCCTTGCTTTGGTGAATGCGGTTGCCGTTTTAGTGATTGCCTGCCCTTGTGCTTTGGGACTGGCAACCCCAACGGCCATTATGGTCGGGACCGGGCGGGGCGCCCAGGCAGGCATCCTGGTCAAAAATGCGGCCGCGCTTGAACGGGCCGAAAAAATTAAAACCCTCGTCGTGGATAAAACGGGAACTCTGACTCTAGGCAAGCCCATGGTAACCCGTTTGACTCCCTTTGGCGGATTGACCGCGTCGGAAATTGTTCTATGGGCCTCTACTTTAGAACAAGGGTCAGAACATCCGCTGGCGGCAGCTGTTTTTGAAAAGGCTCAGGAATTAAAAATAACGCCCGCCGCGATGGCTGATTTTAAAGAAACTCCGGGAAAAGGGGTGTCAGGCCGGATCGAACGAGAAAGATTTTTCCTGGGGTCTCCCGGTTTTTTGGCGGAAAACGGGGTAGACGTCAATCCAGACCAGTTGAAGCAGGTTGAATGGCTTCAATCCGAAGGACAAACGGTTATCGGATTGGGAAAAGAAAAACAGTTAGCGGGGATTTTGGCCATTACCGACCCTCTGCGGCCGACGTCGGTTGAAGCGGTTAAAGTTTTGCAATCGATGGGAATTCAGGTCGTCATGTTGACCGGGGATAATAAAGGGACGGCAAAAGCAATCGCAAAGCGGGCCGGTATTTTTCAATTTTCAGCCGAGGTTGCACCGGACCAGAAGGCCCTGGTGATCGAAAAATATAAAGCGCAGGGAACAATAACCGGCATGGTTGGAGATGGAATTAACGATGCCCCTGCCCTGGCAACCGCTGATGTCAGCTTTGCCATCGGAGCGGGGGCAGATGTTGCTCTCGAGGTAGCCGATATTACCCTGATGCGAAGCGATTTATTGAGTGCCGTCGATGCCATTAAACTTTCCAGAAAAACCTTTAATAAAATACGTCAGAACCTGTTTTTTGCCTTTATTTATAATATCTTGGGAATTCCCCTTGCCGCACTTGGGATGCTCAATCCCGTTATTGCGGGGGCGGCGATGGCGATGAGTTCTGTTTCAGTGGTCACAAACTCGCTTTTATTAAAACGTTGGAAGCCGTTTCAAATTCCCCCGACCGGGGGATCAGGAAAGGAAAAAAACGATGGAAACTAAGATTCTGGATGTGAAGGGGATGACCTGTCAGCATTGTGTTAAAACCGTTACAGGGGCCCTCGGGCAAATTAAAGGGGTAAAAAGCGTCGACATTGTTTTGGAAAAGGGAACAGTCACCGTAGTCTACGATCCCGCCCAGGCGCGGACCGATCAATTTAAAACCGCCGTCGAGGAAGCCGGATATGAAATCTCCTGAAAAAGAATGCCATCCGCGCGATAAAACGGTGGTTCAACCTGATAAAGAAGCTTTGTCGAAACGGCTCAGCCGGATTGAGGGACAGGTCAGGGGGGTATCTAAAATGGTTGAAGAAGACCGTTATTGCGTAGATATCGTGACCCAGCTGAGCGCCATAAAATCAGCTTTAGATGAAGTGGGGTTGCGGCTCCTGGAAGACCATACTAAAGGGTGCGTTAAGGAGGCGATTCAACATGGAGGGGGGGAGGACGCGATTGCGGAGTTAATGCAGGTGACCCGCAAATTCATCCGCTCGTCATGATTGTTTCCCGCGCTCAAGCGCTTTTTTTAATTCACGTTGACGTAGAAATCTTACTTTGTTATAGTCTCATGTCTGCGGTTTGTGGAAGCAAGCTTTGTAAGCGGACATCAGGCATTGCCTGTGGGAGCGCGGGGTTTGGGGGGCATTTGAGGATTTTGCGTAGCAAACCCGGAGAGGCCCCCCAATGACAATAGGAGAGATGTCCGAGTCCGGCTGAAGGAGCACGACTGGAAATCGTGTAGGCGGCCTTAAACTGTCTCGGGGGTTCAAATCCCCCTCTCTCCGTCCGAGCTGGCTGTCTTATTAGATTCAGGGGCCCATCCGGTTTCACTTCGTGAAATCTTCTGATGCCCCCGAACCCAGGCGCTCGGTCTGGCAAAGCCGGTTCCTCGCTTACGGTTCCAGAGCGGAGGTAATATTTTTAAATGGAGAGACCGGGCTCTGTGCGACAGGAATTTATGAACTCCCGTCAGGTCCGGAAGGAAGCAGCGGTAAATGAAGCCTCTTGTGCGCCGCAGTCAGCCTGGTCTCTCCTTTTAAACGTATTCATTGGGTTCCGGCCTTCTATAAGGGCCCTTCTCAAAGGTCAGGTTATTAGATGTCTCAATTCTTAACCATGGATTTGGAATTGACCTTTTTCTTTTACAAAATCCCCCTGTTTATTTAATTCTAAGAAGAAGCGAGCATCAGGCTTTGCCTGTGCGAGCGAGGGGTTTGGGGCATCGGAGAAGCGAAGCATCGGACGGGCCCCCATGTATGAATCGTCAATAGAAAAATATGAGTTATCAGGTTTTCGCCAGAAAATGGCGTCCACAAAAATTTGAAGAAATGGTTGGCCAGGCTCCCGTGGCTCAAACCTTGCTCAATGCCATTCAATCCAGCCGCCTTGCTCATGCCTATCTGTTTTCGGGAGCCAGAGGTGTTGGCAAAACCTCAATGGCCCGTTTATTGGCAAAAGCGGTTAATTGTGAAAAGGGGCCGACGATTAATCCCTGCGGGGAGTGTTCTCTCTGTAAGGAAATTGCCGCGGGGGTTTCGGTCGATGTGCTGGAAATCGACGGCGCTTCAAACCGGGGAATTGATAATATCCGGGAATTAAAGGATCAAATTAAATATGTGCCCTTAAAAGGAAAATATAAAGTTTATATTATTGATGAAGTTCATATGTTGACGACGGAGGCCTTTAACGCCCTCCTGAAAACTCTGGAAGAGCCTCCCCCTCATACGGTTTTCATTCTGGCGACGACGGAGCTTCATAAAATTCCTTCGACGATCCTTTCCCGATGCCAGCAGTTTCAATTTAAGAAAATCGGCCGCCTCGAAATCATGGCACAGCTTAAGCGGATTATTGAGGAGGAAAAGATCCAGGTCTCCGAGAAGGCGCTTTTAGTCGTCGCCAAGTCGGCTAATGGAAGCATGCGGGATGCCTTAAGTATTTTAGACCAGGTGGTCTCTTTTAGCGGTTTAGATGTGTCTGACGACGATGTCCGGTCGATCCTGGGCGTGGTCGATATGAAAACAATCTATGACATGACCGAAGCGCTTTCAAGAAAAGATTTCCCGGGGGTGTTAACCCTTTTCAGGGGGGTGATCAATGCCGGGCACGATTTAAAATATTTCTGTCAGGAATGGATCAATCATGTCCGGAATCTGATGATGATGCAGTTAATGCCGGATCCAAAATCGTTTTTAGACCTTCCGAATGACGAAATTTCCGATCTTTCAAAATTAGCCCATCTGTTTTCGCTGGACCAGCTCCAGCGCTTTTTCAAAATCTTTACCCAGGTGGAGGAAGACATCCGTTTTTCTTCACAACCCGCTTTGGTCATGGAAGTCGCTTTTATCAAGTCGGCGTCGCTTCAGGCGTTGGAGCCCCTGCAGAATTTAATTGACCGCCTTAACGGCCTGGCCTCTTCTCTTCCGAAAACTTCGGACGCCGAATCTTCGTTTTCCTCCTCTCCGGTTCAATCGACGCGTCATCCGGAGCGGGCAGAATCCCTGGAAAAGATAAAACCGCCGATCGTGGAAGCCTTCATCGTTCAGGAGGAAGATTTTCAAAAATGTTGGACCAGGCTGATGCATAATTTGAAACAGAAAAAGCCTAATCTTGAGTCGTATTTAAAGCAAAGCTTATGGGTGACTCAGGACAAAGATCTGATTAAAATCGGTTATCCGGCGGCTTCTCCCTTCATATTCTTTTTAGAAAAAGAGGAAAGTATAAAATCTCTTATGGCAGAATGCCGGGAGGTTTTCAATAAAACGCTTTCAATTCAGGTTTTGGCCGTTCAAGAGTCCGACCAAAAACCGGTCCCTGGGAAAGGGGTAAATCCTCAAAAACTTGACAGTCTATCGCTTGTCGAAAAAGTCAAAGAGACGTTGGGCGGAAAAATTATTGAGGTTAAAGAGTTAAAGTGAAGCAATAGGCTTAGCCTGTGACGGACTGTGGAATGGTCGTAGTTAGACCGAGCGGAACGCGGGGTTCGGGGGCATCGGAGGATTTCATGAAGTGAAACCGCACGGGCCCCTGAATATAATTAGTGTCTAAGGAGATTGACTTATGTTCAACAAAAAAATGCTTGGAGATATGATGCGGCAAGCGCAGGTCCTCCAGGAAAAAATGGCGCAAACCCAGGCAGAAGTCGGAAAAAAGACGGTTGAAGCGAACTCCGGCGGAGGGATGGTGACCGTGGTCGCAAATGGCAGGCAGGAGATTATTTCGATAAAGATTGATCCTCAGGTCGTTAATCCGGAGGATATTGAAATGCTCCAGGACCTTATTCTGGCATCGATGAACGAAGCCTTGAAAAAAAGCAAAGAAATGATGGCGGAAGAGATGAAGGGGCTCACGGGCGGTTTAAACATTCCAGGAATGTTTTAATGGATCAAAAAGGGGCTTTTGCCCATCTCATTAAACAGCTCACCAAACTGCCGAGTGTCGGGCAAAAAACCGCTCAGCGCCACGCTTTCGCTCTATTGAAAATGTCTCCAAAAGAGGCCAAAGAAATCGGTCAGGCCATCATCGATATTAAAGACAAGCTGATCTTTTGTTCGAGTTGCCATAATATTTCAGAAGAGGCCCTTTGTTCGATCTGTTCAAACCCGCAGAGGGATCGAACAAAAATCGTGGTTGTTGAAGAGCCAAGCACTGTCTATGCGATTGAAAAAACGGGGGAATATAAGGGATTATATCATGTGCTTCTGGGTGTCATTTCTCCACTGGAAGGGGTATCGGCCGACGATATTCATATTAAAGAATTAATGGATCGGTTAGGAAACGGTGAAGTTAAGGAGGTTATTATCGCCACCAGCCCTAACATGGACGGGGAAGCGACGGCGCTTTATCTATCCAGGGTGATCCGTCCTTTGGGTGTAAAGGCCACTCGCATCGCGTTAGGGATTCCTGTAGGGATCGATCTGGAGTTCGCCGACGAAGTGAGTTTGATGAAATCAATCGAAGGCAGACGGGAGCTTTGACCGCCTTTTCGACGGGTCAGCGTTTTCTTTTACGGGGCGGTTTGCCAAATAGCCTGAAATCTTGTATATTTTATTGACGGGACCTTTTGCACCCGGTTTGGGCCGCGCAAGGAAATCACAAACCCTCAGAATGAAATTCTGTCGAGCTTTTATCTTTAGGAAGAAGAATCGTGTCTGATTTAAATATGATTATGGGTGAAGAGGAATTCACGCTCATTGAAACTGAATTAAAAAGGCTGAATGAGCAGGTGACCGCAAAGGTTATTTTCCTCGTTGATAAAAATGGACAACTCATCGCTTCCTCAGGGGAGACCAAAGGAATCGACACAACCGCCCTTGCTTCATTAACTGCAGGGAATATTGCGGCGACCTCCGGAATGGCTCAACTGCTGGGGGAAAAGGAATTTTCAATATTGTTTCACGAAGGCGATAAGGATAATATTCACATTGCCCTCGTAGGATCCCGCATGATTCTTGTGACGATTTTTAATAATAAATCTGCCCTTGGAATTGTTCGTCTTCGCGTTAAAAAGAGTGTAGAAACCTTAAGCCAGGTTTTTGAGAATATTTTTAAAAAAGTTGAAAAAGACAGGAACTCGAAACAAGCTTCAAAATCTCCATTTGCGGAGATTACAGAAGACGATATTGAAAAACTTTTTGGGTAAATTTTTTATAAGGATCTCCGTTTATGTCTTTTATTAATTATTCAGCCCGCGAAATCAATTGCAAAATTGTTTATTACGGCCCGGGCCTGTGCGGTAAAACGACCAATCTTCAGTTTGTTTATAAAAAGACGGATCCCGATAATAAAGGCAAAATGATTTCCCTGGCCACCGAAACGGAGAGGACTCTCTTTTTTGATTTTCTTCCATTATCCCTGGGTTCAATCCGAGGGTTTAAAGTCCGTTTTCATCTTTATACCGTTCCCGGGCAGGTTTTTTACGATGCCAGCCGAAAGCTGATTTTAAGAGGCGTGGATGGCGTTGTCTTTGTGGCTGATTCGCAGGTCGAACGAATGGAAGCCAATATCGAGTCTTTACAAAATCTTCAAAAAAATCTGGCCGAACATGATCTTAACCTGGCTACGATTCCTTACGTCATCCAATATAATAAACGGGATCTTCCGAATGTCATTCCTTTAGAGGAGATGCAAAAAGTTCTCAATCCGAAGGGGGTCCCTTATTTCGAAGGGGTCGCCATGTCAGGGAAAGGCGTTTTCGAAACGCTCAAAGAAATTGCCAAACAGGTTATTTTTGAATTGAAGAAAAATACCTGATGTGCTAGATTTACCCTCCTTAAGCTTTTCCAAATAGAGATCAACTCGTTTCAAATTCATTTTTCCCATTTGAGGCCTATATTCCCCGGTAGCTCAGTCGGTAGAGCAGGTGGCTGTTAACCACCGTGTCGGCGGTTCGAATCCGTCCCGGGGAGCTTTTATTATCAATGACTTAGGGATAACTCACCAAAACCAAAAAAAGCTCCATGTAGACACTATGTAGACAGTTGGATTAAGGTTAGGCTTATATTTATTTTCTACTTTCCCCAATTGGTAGATTTTTCTGCTATAAAAGGCTAAAATAAAAAATAACATATTTGATTTATTCGTCAAGGATACTTGATAGAGAGAGGAAAGAATGAAACTTCACATCGTTATTGAAAAAGATGAAGCAGGGTATTATTCGGCAGAGGTTCCAGCTCTTCCAGGATGTTTATCCCAGGGGAAAACCCGTGAAGAGGCGATTGAGAATATTAAGGAAGCTATCGGGGGATGGTTGGAAGTAATGGAATCCAAACAGAAGCTTGATCTTTCAAAGTTGGTTGAGGTTTCTGTGTAATGGCTCCGGCCATTAGGTTATGTTCTGGATCGGAAGCAATAAGGAAATTTAAACGCGTCGGTTGGACAACCTCCCGCCAAAAGGGGTCACACGTGATGATGACCAAGCCGGACTATCAATATACACTTTCGATTCCTCAACACAATGAGCTTGGACCGGGTCTTTTACGAAAGCTTATTCGCCAAGCTGGTCTATCAGTCGAAGAGTTTAATAATCTTTAAAGTCTCCATCAATCCTTCAGCCGCCTTTTATTATTTTTAAAAGGTCGGCTCCGGTCGAAATGAAAAAGCCTTGCTTTTCCATTACCACCTCCGGGATTGTGTTTCCCTCCGCTGTCGCTTCACCCTTCCTTTGGAAAGGGAAACACTGCACCCTGTTCGGATTGATTAGATCCGCCTTCTGGCGCTCATAAAGTCCTCCGGACTTAAAGAGCGCCGGGACCGAAGGCGGGGTTTTCCGCAAATAGAATTCCCTTTTTAACATCACAAAGATAGAGGCGGGGTTTTTCTCACACCCAACGCAATGGTTTTGCCCGTTTCGTAACACATTCCGCACTACAGGAGAACGGGTTTGAGGGTGAGTGAATTGTTTTCTCAGATATTTTTTGTAACACATTTTGTGTTACGCGTCCGCTTTTCTCAAATCATTATCAACAGCAGTACAAATAGAAAAATTTCCGATATTTTACGGGATACGCAACCGATCCAAATTTTTTTTTGAGAGCAAAGGGAATGATCATTTGTATGATATTAGTGGAGGAAGAAGAAATAATTAAAAATGTCAACTTCTTCCTGATCTCTTGCATCGGCTTAAAATTAAAAGCCATGTAGATTACAAACTGCGTGTATTACCCTCAGTAATGAAATAGTCTTCCGAAAATAGAATTCTTCCTTCCTCTCTTTTTGTACTCATTTCTAATCTGCCGTCTGATCTAATATCCATTTTTTTAATTCGTCAATTTAATTTAACCGGCGCACCGGTTTCAGGTATTTCATGCCAACATACATGACAATCACTCATTATGTTACAAAACCAGATAAAAGTATGATTGCTTGAATTTGACGAGTATTTTTATCGGGTTATAATTAAAGGTAACATGGTGTTGATTTAATGGAATCAAATCTATCGATCTAGCGAACAGAAAGCATTGGCTGAAGAATTGCAGCATGTCTCAGCCAATAAGAGGCAAGCGGGCATATAACAAAATTCAATCAATTGGAGGCATTATGTTCAAGAAATTAGATGTAATGGTAATCATCATTACAGTAGTTCTTGCCCTATCTGGCTGTAGCCTTATGGACCAAGATATTGCTGATGCAAACGTTATAATTAAGGACACTCTAAAATCGCCCTCAAGTTTCCACTTTATTGATGGTAAAGTCGTTTGGAAGGGAAAGACGAATAATGGGCATCCTGCTGCGGTTGTACATATAGAATACGACGCTCAGAACAGCTTTGGTGCCACTATTAGAGATTGTAAACTCGTGGCACTCTATAGAGATGAAAAACAGTTTCATTGGGATGAAAAGACTGCAATGTCAGATTGTCGAACTCTTTCCACAGAGGAAGCTACCATTACGGCAATGGTCAAAATCAACTTTCCAACATAGAACCATATGAAAAATATGTCTCCTGGTCCTGGTATAAGGAGTAAAAACATGAAACATTTAGCATGCTTCTTAACAGCATTATTCTTATTTGTTTCTGTGTCTTCAGCACAAACTGTTCCGAATACTCCGCTTGTATGGGCGATTCAAAACTCTGAACATGAAGATGTTACAAAAATTAATTCTATGCTGGCAAGTGGAGCGGATGTAAATGAAAAAAATTACCAAGGCATGACACCCCTGATGATTGCGTTGTCTATGGGCCAATATGAAATTGCAAAATTGCTCATTGCTCACGGCGCAGATACCAATGCAACAACCGATGATGGAACTTCAGTTCTTCATATTGCTGTGGGTACATCAATTATCGGAATAGACACGAACAAAGAAATTATAAACTCGCTTTTGAAAAGAGGAGCTCAAGTCAATTCTTCCAGGACAGGTGGAGGCACGCCATTGATGACCGCATCTTATAGCAACGACGCCGAAATAGTGAAGATCCTGCTCAATCGAGGAGCTCTTGTAAATGTACAAGATAAAGACGGTGCCACCCCCTTGTTAAATGCGGTAAAGGGCTTATCCATTGCACCCGCAGGTCGAAGGAATAGCAATACCGTAAGGTTATTGCTGGAGCACAAAGCAAAGGTCAATGTCGCAGATAAATTTGACGTGACTCCCTTATCCGCTGCTGGGTTCCTTAGTGATAGGAATCGCGGCACCTTATCTTTAGAAAACGATAAAAAGCTATCTGTCGAAATCGCAGGGCTTTTACTAAAGCTTGGAGCAAATCCAAATTTTAAAAGTCCGAACCGAAACGGATTTACACTTCTACAATATGCGGAAAACGATAAAAATATTGAGCTGGTCAATTTATTAAAAAAAGCTGGAGCAAAATAATATTCGTATCAAGTAGAAGAAAGTTGTCATGGGTTTTTATAAAATTAAAGAGCTAACCTCACGAATAGACTCTGAAGTAAATTTTGGAGCCCCTCAGGATATAAGTAAAGTGGGAGGAAAACCCATGAGAGGTACTATTGTTGACGAGGTTTGGGCGGATCCAGAAATCAATAAAAAGCTACCTCGACCAGCTAGAAACAATCAGGATTGGGGAGATTATTCCTTTTGTTCACAGCACATCAAATGGGATGACGGAAGCTATTCGATTCGCCTTGCCTATTACCGTCGTCGCGCTGGAGAAGATCACTGGGAATATGCTTCACAGATGACTGTTAATAGCGAGTGGCGCACAATAAAATCTCTTTTGGAAAAAACGCTCGGTCAAAAACAATGGTTTCAGGACGAACATGAGGAATAAATTCACGGGAATTTAAATCAAGGGGCGGTTTGGGCCAAGCTTCCGGTCTCTTAATCGCATTTCAAGTGAGCAAACATCCTGGATATAAGGATTAACATGAACAAGAAAAGACTAAAGGCATCGTGGCTAGCATGAAGAAACGGACAGTTTATTTGTTTGCAGGATTTATGTCTTTACTCGTGTTTGTCGCGTCTCTTGGTATACTTCTTTCATTAATTTCAAATGTGTTTGTATTTTTAGCAATTTTTATACCCTGTAATTTAATAATTCCGCTTCTGGTCATTAAAAAGTATGGAGGTCGTCCAACCATAAAAGAGGATATTCCAGTTAATTCTTTTTTTAATCAAGAAATCAAATTTGAGACAGCTAAAGCCCAAGGAAAATATGCGATTTCTAATTTATCAGAATCCAATGGATTTTCATGTCCCAGATGCCGTTCGGACAATGTTCAGAATCTTGCGATGTTGGTTGACTCTGGAACTTCTACGGGCAGGGTTTCCGGTATCGGAGTAGGATCCCAGATGGGCCAGAGTCCGTTAAGCTTGGATGGGCGTGAAATTATGGCGTTCGGAGGAAGTACAACCTTACAAACTAACCTTGCTAAACGTTTTGCTCCGCCAGAACGGAGACTAGATTTTTTCGGGAGTTTGGGTTTTATGCTTCTGTTAGCTGTTGGCTGGTTCTTAGTAGTTGTTGTTATCGGTGGGTTTTCAAATGCAGATATAAATTTGGGAAAGGTTTGGCTGTTTGGTGGTTTTGCATTAATTCCCATTTTGGTTATTTTTCTGTCCATAATAGAACAAATTAATTTAATTAGGGTAGCGCCAGCTTATCAAAAATATATTCAAAAGGGTTACCTATGTTTAAAGTGTGGTGAGGTATTTCAAAATATGTCCTCAATAAATGCGAATAGATAAACATTTTTCAGACTGGTGGTCATCTATAAGAACAAGTAATTAAGCGCTCAATTATCAAAATCTTAAAGAGAGAAACTCGATGATTATTTTAAGAGGAATCATATTCTTTTTTATAGTGTTGGCGGTAGAACTATGGGCTGTTTCAAACTTTTTAGAGAGTGGTCAGGAATGGGCAAATAAAAGGAAATTCGATGGGAAAATTGCACAAATAAGCACCCATTATAGTATAGAAGTTGAGCCGATAATGATTGAAATGTCAAACGATAATGGGCCTGACTTACATAAAATGGCGCGAGTGAATATCATTGAAAATTCTGACGATGGTTTTTTTTATAAATCCTGGACGGAATTCGATTGCTTGAAAGCACAGATAAAATATTCATTCACGAATATTTATGACAAGGACGGCCATCCCGCTATCGACAAGCCTTCAGACAAGAAAGATAGTAACGCCTGGTATAATGTGGACGGCGAGTTACGTTTAGTCATGGATGCTGCCTGTACTCAGATGAAAGATGTTCATTGGCATCCTTTAGTTGCCTATAATATTGTAAAACCTAAGAAATAGTTTTTTTTGACAAATGTAATACTTCTGTTATCTTTTATCTATATTCTTAAAACCAAATGCTGGAGGTCTTTTTATGAAAAAACTGGTTTTAGCTTTTCTTGGTTTGGCATTTCTTTCAAGTTGTTCAACGATTGATAATGCAATTTCGAGTGGCCACTCCTTCTCACTTTTTCACGATCCCTTAGAAGATTATGAAAAAGTTGGAATTAACCGAAATGAGGCGGACGAATGGAAGGCTGTCCATTTCACTCCTGAAGAAGCAAGAAAGTGGCTGGATGAAGCCAAAATGGTGGGCGGAATTCAAATCGCACCTCGCGATGCTCAGGGTTGGAGGAATGCCAAATTTACTCCAAAGGAAGCAACGGAATGGATGAAGGAATTTATAATGAGTCCAGAGGAGGCAGCAAAGTGGCGTGCAGTTGGTTTTACTGCCCCGCAAGCAAGCAAATGGAATGAGACCCAGCAGTTTAACCCTGCAGATGCCAAATTGTGGAACGATAAGGGATTTAAGCCCGAAGAGGCTGTGCAATGGCAGCACGATGGTTTTACTGCTGAAAAGGCATTTTTGTGGAAGAGTGCGAAATTCAATTTAAAGAATGCGACTTCTTGGACTGACGCAAAATTCGAAATCCAGGAGGCGGTTCAATGGAAGAATGCAGGAGCAAATGTGACCCAGGCAGTGGAATTTAAAAAAAAGGGAATTTCTCCGGAGAGAGCTAAGACAATATTAGCAGAAGTAAACAGGAAAAACTTGGCGGAACAAAAAAAACAACAGGAGGCTTTACGAAAAGTGTGCCCCTACGGAGTCGAGGAAGTGGCTAAATTACTATATTATTCTGGCAATCCTTATGACTCTAAAGGTAGATGTTATCGGCTTCTTGGACAACAACAACAGCTTTTAAACAGAACAACCGCCATTTTTTCCTTAAATGGCGACCCACAATCATTTTATTATGTTGATTTTGGATCTGGCTCTGCACCTCGATTTTTGAATGGAATGTTAGCCAAAGGGCAAGGGGCGTTTGAATATAGCACGGTGCTAGGCGCCAAAAAAGTCATTCCAAGTTTAAAGGTGGTTGAATAAAAATAAGTAAAGTCGGATTGTCTACAAAACAGAACCTGGAGAACATTCTCGATGGTGACAGTTTATGTAATACTTGGTGACACCAATATGAAGAAGTCATCAACGGTCCGGGCTCTCACCGGGGTAGGCCAAAAGAAGGAATTCGAAATCGCAACTAATAGCGGAAACCTAAAAGTCTTTACCCTAATTTCCGCGCTTCAGGAATCAGAGATTTCTCCAGAGAAATTCATTGACTTTGTAAAAAAGGGTGGTTATCAAAACGTCTTGATCCCGCTTTGGATATCTGGAAGAAAGCGTGGAAATTTCCCATCTGGAAATGAATACCTTCAAGAATTCATGAAGGCTAATTGGCATATCGAGCATATTGTTATTCTTGGCGGACATGATCTTCCGAATCACACTGTCTTGCCAGATGGAGTATCTGCGCCTCTTTTCATCTCTAACTCTAATCAGCAACCGGCCAATAGAATTGCATCTCAAATTAGGGGAGAATGGGGATGGTTTTAATTGCAAAATCCTCGGCGGCCACCCTCCCCCAGCCATGGCCACCTGAAATTCCCCTATCTGTAACCTGTTAAAAAAAGGCTGGTCGCTGAACTTGGCTTCCAAACAAATTTCACGGACCAAGGCTGCGGATTAATTTTTTATTTCTCAAATTTCAGGTTTTCAAATCTTGCGGAATCATAGGTGCAAACAACATTCGCTATTCCCCCTTGTGGCCAGCGAAGAAATCTCTGAATGCCTGATCATCTTCTAAAGTAATGATTTGATCAATTTTTTTATCACCATAAACCAGATAAAGATTATAACTGTATATTTCATGAGTGAGAGTTACATAAGACTGGTCGTTTTCCCAGATAATTGTTGATTTCTCTTCGTCGTCAAGTACCTTGCTTGGAACTCCAAAATACTTTTCTTGAAGCCATTTATTTACGGCAAAAAATTGATCTTCAAGAGTTTCAAAAAGGGGAGATGCTTTGTGAGAAAGAAAAAATTAATAATACGATCAATACCGGTCGGTCAATAGTAACTTCTAATTATTTTTACTCTTATCTTCTGAGTCATGTCTCTCCATGAGTTTTATATAACACTTTTCGCAGATTTGGTGTTTTTTACCTCTAACTCTATTTCCAAAAAATTCATCTGCCGTCATCAAATCCTCTGGATGGTTTTTACATTTGTATATTGCCATCTTATCCTCCTTTTTTTGAGAAGGTTTCTTAAGAAATGTTTTCCCTCTTTCCGATTATTTCTTTAAAGAATTTCCATACACTGCCGCCACCATTATTTTTCAACCATTGCTCCGCCTCTTTTTCTGTTTCAAAATAATGGGCAGTGCCTTCATTAAGATCATATCTTTGAGCCAGATATTTTTTCATTTTTATTTCTCCTTAAAATAAATCAATACCTAAAGCTTACCTCTTTCCCTTGGCCAACGAAGAATTTCTTGAACGCTATTCCCAACCATCCGTTCCGTATCGATAGTACTGCACATTGACCCATATCATTTTGTAGACAAAAAATACCAGAGCGGCCAGGGTTAGAGGCTCTTTCATAAAGAATGGGGGTGCTGCAATCAAACCAAAAATGATAGCCATCCAGATGAGAGGGCTAATAATTACCGGGCTATATTCACGAAGAAAATCGATCATTTGTTTTACCTCCTATTTTTATTGTTGGTGTTATTGCTTGTCTTAATCTATTTTTATAAAGCCCCATAGGTTTCGATCACCGCTCTATCGATTTCTGTTTTAATTTCTTCCCGTTGCTCAACACTCTTGATCAAGGTCAAGAAATCTTCCATTTCTTCTTTAGAGGGCGAGTAAGAATAAAGGTCCCGTCGTATATAGGCCCCCGTGTCCAGTCTCCTTGATAAGACCCAGGCATCACCTTCCACATAGAAGTCATAACTGGTTATTTTCTTCCGCAGATTCAATAAAGAGACTAATGAGCGGATTGAACAGGCTATTGATCCTTTTTCGAAAGAAAATAAGCAACTAAACTGACCCCTTCCGGGGTCGAGTAATGCATGAAAATTGACGGTTCCGCCTGATATTTCAATTGATGTTTTGGGTGTTTTTTCATCGGATAAAATGATCGGACTCACTTCAGAAGGAAGTTCTTTGTGAAGAGATTTCTGGGCGACTGTAAAACACCAAGGTTCCAACAACCTTTTAATCTCCTGGAATATTTCATCGCGAATTGAAAAGGCGCTGTTATAACGGAGGAGGAAAGAGAAGCAGGTCGAAATTTGATACGGAATTTTACCGTTAATCTTCTCTCTGTTTTCATAGTTTCCAATAGAGAGTTCAGCCAATTCCAAAAACTTTTCTATATCGGCCGGTTGCTCAATTTTTATATTGAATGGCCAATGCGTTCCAAAAAAACGGAGGTATCCTGTGAGAGACGATCTTTTCTTAAAGACGGGAGAAAAAAAAGATCCTGTTTTAGAGAAGGTGATATTTTTAGCCGTAAGAATAAAGGCCCGGGCAAGATTGGCGGCCCAGCGAGTAGTCGCTTCGGATTCCTGATTATAATAATAAGCATTTTCAATTTGGCCGATGATGATCCGTAAATGTTCTTCATTCCGCATACCCGCTCTCCTAATATGATTGAGAAAAAATTCCGGCCAATTTTCTATCTTTACCCCTTCTTCTCCTGACAGCATTGAATCCAGCGAGATATGCTCTTTTTGACAAAATGTAATCACGTTTTCTAGGGGGACCGAATTTCTATGTTTATGTCCTGTTAAATTGCTCGGCTCCATGAAGAGTAAAGCGGCGACTTCCCCATCTGTTTTCACTCCCTTAAGGGCTTTTATAGACTCTATTATTTCTGAAATTGGTCTAGTATACATAAAAAAGATAATAAATTAGTTAAGTATATTTGTCAATAATAATTTGAAATGTAACTATAATTAATGTTATTATTATTTTATAGTTTATAACTTATAAAATTTTAAATTAATAAAATATAATTAAATTTATCGGTTGTTTTAAAAAAACATGGAAGAAAAAAAGGATATCCACTTAACCATTAGGATCTCAAAAGATCTTGGAGATCATTTGAGAGAGACTTGCAAAAACAGAGGGAGCAATCCAAGCAAGCTGATAAGGGATATCCTTCTCAAATTTTTAAAAGAGAAGGACGAGGAAACTCAGAAGGTGCAAATAACCGACCGCCTAAGTGTCATCGAACATCAGAACATTCAGAATCTCAAACTATTGGTTTCCCAGTTGAGCATGTTGATCTCGCTCATTCAGCGCGTCTCAAAAACAGATCCCAGTGAAGCTCAGAAAATTTTTAAGCAGGCTGCGATTGAAGCGATCCAACCGGAAAATCTCATCAAAAAAATGAACGACCTGGCAAAAAAATAAAGGAGTATTAAATGTCAGTCCAACCAAGACGTAAAGCATCTGAAGGTTTTAAACGGGTAGTCAATGATTGGTTCATGCAGATTAAAATGAATCTCTGGATTTTCTTCGGGCTGTTTATAATTCAGATATTTTTATTTTTTCTGGTATTACATTGGTTTCCACTCGATTTTACTCCGCTCCGTTATTGGCCCCAGTTGATCATTTCTTCCCTATGGGCGACGTTTCCAAATCATCCGGTCGTCGTGCTTGATTTAGGAGAAGGGCTTCATACTTATTTGGCAACAGACGTTCGCGACTGGATATTAAGTTTAATGTCCAAATTTTTGCAACATGGCGGAAAAATCTTCGTCAGCACCTCTTCGGTTTATCTATTCGGGTTCCTTGCTCAATATTATTTTCGATCCGTTTCAAACGAAAATTCAAAATTAAAGCATTTGAGGGGCGCGCAGGTTATCTCAGAAAAAGAGCTTCAAAACGAAATCAGGAATAAGAATGAAAAGACAACCTTTTCTATCGGGTCTGTTCCGATGTTAAGTTCTTACAACCTTCAACATGGTCTTATTCTGGGAGCCAATGGAACCGGGAAAACAAACCTCCAGTCAGGAATGTACGAATCATTAGTGGAGCAGGGTTATAAGATCATTCTTTACGATTACAAGAGAGAACTTTACAAACGTCACTTTCGTCCCGGCCGGGATCTGTTATTCGATCCTGTTCATGAATGCCAAGACTCTATTGCGTGGACGCCATTCAACGAATTCACCAATAAACTGTCTGTAGCGGCTACCTCAGGAAGTCTATTTGCTCCATCGGCTAATGAACGGGAACCCTATTGGAGGGTTGCTCCCCGGGAGGTTGCAAGCGGATTGTTACATTATTTATGGAGAACCAATCAGAGAACCAATAAAGACATCTGGAACGCGATTAACCTCCCTGTTGAAGAGATACGAAAACGATTGAAAAGAATTCCGGAAGGTCTAATGGGCCTTCGACATCTGGAAGGGACGGATGGCCAATTGTTACCGCAGACCGCTGGGGTTTTAAGCGGTCTGGCACAGTACATGAGCGCATTTAATTATATGCAGGATATTCGCGGCA
Source organism: Nitrospirota bacterium (assembly GCA_016178585.1). Lineage (NCBI taxonomy): Bacteria > Pseudomonadati > Nitrospirota > Nitrospirota bacterium. The sequence continues at coordinate 83,043 of JACOTA010000030.1, read as the reverse complement.
GTTTTTCAATTACCTCATGGATCAGAGACGGGAAACCCGGAACAATGTTTTTAACTAATTCTATCTCTGCTCAGGATGAGGTCAAAGGTGTGTTCACTCTCTTCCTGGATCTGGCCGGGTATGGTTTGGCTGAAATGCCTGATGATCTCAACCGAAAAGTCGTCTTTATGTTTGATGAATTCGGGACTCTTCATCGCCTCAATATTATCGTCAAGCTTTTAGCCACAATACGGTCACGGGGCGGATCGGTCTGGCTGGCGGCGCAGGACCTTGGTTCAATCCTTCGGGTCTATGGAGAGGAAGATACAGAAACATTGTTCAATAATTGCGGGACCAAGGTCATATTTCGGGTTGATGCCCCCAAAACATTATCCTTCGTTGAACAGGCGTTTGGAGAACGTGAGATTCTGGTAACGGAAGAGGGTTTTACGATGGGAACCGAAAATAACAGGGACGGACTGAGTTTGGGACGGAAGACCAGGATTGAAAAGGTTGTTCTTGGCAGCGAAATTTCAACCCTTCCCAATCTCCATTGCTATTTAAAAATGCTTCACCATAATCCCGCACGGATTCATACTCCTTTGAGAATCTTTCCTGAAAGAAATCCCGATTTGAAAATCAGAAAGGGCCTCGATCTGGACAAAACGATAATACCGGAAGAGGATGAACCCCTTTCGTTTTAATAACCAAAAGAATATCACCATAAGGGAGGAATATTAGAATGCTTTCGATTTCAGGGGTAACCGCGACAAAGGCGACCTCCTATTTTACAAAAGATGATTATTATACCAAAGAGCAGGGGGAATGGCAGGGGAAAGGAGCCGAAGCCCTTGGTCTAGCCGGTTACATTGAAAAGGATGAGTTTAAGGAGTTGACTCTGGGGCGGAATCCTCAAGGGAATGTATTAGTTACCTCTCAAAATGGAAGAGATCATCGGGCCGGAACCGATTTAACCTTTTCAGCGCCAAAAAGTGTTTCCATTGTTTCAGAGATATCCGGGGATATCAGGATACGGGAAGCTCATCAACAAGCAGTCACCGGAGCCCTTCAATATGTTGAAACCCATTTCAGTCAGGCGAGAATCACCGAGGGAGGGGTTACCGAACGGGTTCAAACAGGAAATCTGGTGATTGCTAAATTTGACCATGACACTTCCAGGGCTCTCGATCCGCAGCTCCATACCCATGCCGTTGTAATGAATATGACTCAGAGGGCGGATGGAGAATGGCGGGCCTTATCCAATGAAAAACTTTATGAAAATAAATTGCTGATTGGCCAGATTTACCGGAATGAATTAGCCAATAATCTTAAAGCGCTTGGCTATGAAATTCAGGTTGGAAAAAACGGTCTCTTTGAAATCAAAGGGGTGGATCCAGCTTTAATAAAAGAGTTTTCCACACGCCGTGATCAGATTGAACAGGCCTTAAATGGCCGGGAGTCTGGAGGGGCTTTGGCCGAGAAGATCACGTTGATGACCCGGGAGGGCAAAACCCATGACGTTGACCGGGTGGCTTTAAGACAAGAGTGGCTGAATCGCTCCTTAGAATTGGGTTATTCCAGGGAGACCATTCGTGAACAGGCTCTACAGGCTGGGAAGGCAATAGGTAAAGAGACTCCAAAACTGGAACATTTGAGCGAAGCGATCAAATTCCTCGAGGTTCAAACCGCAGTCTGGTCAAAAGAGGAGATGGTTAAATCTGCACTTAAAAGCGGCCTTTCCGAAGGGCTGACCATTAATCAGGTTGAAAAACGGATTGATCAGGCTCTGGAGAGCCGGGAACTGGTTCAGTTAGGAGAGAATAAATATTCATCCATTGAAGCCATTAAGACAGAACAGAAGATTGTCGATCTCGTTCAAAACCGGCAGGATCTTTTTTTGCCGGGTGATTCAAACCGGATTAATACGGCTCTAAAAGAGTTTGGCGCTCATTTTAATCAGGGTCAGCAGGGAGCGGTTCGTCTCATGACCGAGACTCGCGACGGTGTGGTCGGAATTCAAGGCCATGCCGGGGTTGGAAAAACGACAATGTTATCCGTGGCCAATCAGTATTGGGTGAAGGAAGGATTTGATCCGCGGGGTTTGAGTTTTACGGGTAAAGCCGCCGAGGTCCTTCAGAATGAAGCGGGGATTAAGTCGCAGACACTCCATTCCTTTTTAAATGAAAAAGCTCAGGGACAAGAGGTTGGTTCGAGCAAATCTCAGGTTTGGATTCTGGATGAAGCCTCCATGGTTGGGAATAAACAGATGGCCGGGTTGTTAAAACTGGCCGACCGTGAAAATGCCAGGGTGGTTTTAATCGGTGATACTCATCAGCTTCAGGCCATTGATGCCGGAAAGCCGTTTCAAATGCTCCAAGAGCGGGGAATCATGGTAACGGCCAAAATGGATGAGATTTTACGGCAGAAAACAGAAGGATTAAAAGAGGCGGTCCAGGCAATTGCCAAGGAGTTGGATACCGGGAAAGCGGTCAATATCTTAAATGAGCGAGGGCAAATTTTAGAAATTAATAATCGTTTTGAGCGTCATATGGCCATTGCCAAGGATTATCTCGCCCTCTCTCCAAAAGAGATGAAGAATACTTTAATTGTCACGGCCCGGAATGCTGACCGGCTGGAAATCAACCAATATATTCGGGATGGATTGAAGCAACAGGGGCAGATCAACGAGAAACTAGAAAAAATCTTTACAGTTGCCATTCCTAAAACAATTCCTGAGGGGGAACTAAAACGGGGGGAAAGCTATAGCCCTGGAGATTTGGTCCGATTTGCCCGTGCCAATCAGGGAATGGAAATCGCAACCGGTGAAAGGGGAATCGTAAAACAGATTGACGGGAATAGGCTAACGGTTCATTTGGACCGGGCCAATAGAACTGTCTTGGTTGATCTTGAAAAATATCATAAGCTGACAGTCTATTCGGCTGAACCGAGACAATTTGCGCCCGGCGATCAGATGATGTTTTTAAAAAATGATAAAGACCTGGGAGTTGTGAATGGTTCTGTCGGTATCGTCGCAAAAACCGGGGAGGATTCTCTCAAGGTTGAAACCAGGAACGGGACGAAAGAGGTTGATTTAAGAAAATATGATTATATCGATCATGCTTATGGATCAACTCTTCATAAATCACAGGGAATGACTGCCGAGCGGGTAATGATGAATATTGATACCGGACAGGCGATCAGTAATTCTGCGAATGCTTTTTATGTAGGGCTGAGCCGGGCAAGCCATGAAGCCAAAGTTTATACCGACAATAAGGAGAAACTTCCTGAAGCGGTTAGCCATTGGCAGGGAAAAGAATCGACTCAAAATTATGAGAAAGGGAGAGTCGTTGAATCTGAGAAGGAACATTCGAAAGAAGAATTTCATCAAAGAGGGGATGAGACAAAATCAAATAGAGGCTTTGAGTTATCCATTTAATTCCATCGGGCAAGTTTTTATGTTCCGAGGAGGGGACTGGAAACACCCGACAAACCCGACACTCGACCATTTTTAAGTCGTTTGTCGGTTTTGTCGGGTCTGTTCTGGTGTTCTTAGGAAAAAATTGTTAATCAAATGAACAATCCTCCTTCCTCCGTTCTTGATTTTATCCAACATTAGCAAATGCCAATCCGCACATTTGCCCGTTTCTCAGTCAACCCTCAAAAATGAATGTTTCAGGAGATTTACTGCTCTTCATTCCATACTAATTTACATCTCTTATCCAAATAACCCTTGAAAAATGTAGTGCTGTGTCTCCAATTGTGTTTGCGGTAAAATTTGGGAAAGAAGATATTTCGATTAAAGAATTGGGAGTTTTCGAACTCTGATTCTATTTTCGGATAAGGTGATGATAGAACCAGAGGAGAGGGCGTCCTTATGATTTAGTAAGACGCTGACCACTTTTGGGGTAACAGATCTTGGGGCTTCGTTAGCCAATCGAATAAGAATCACACTTGGCAAGGAATCCTTATTAAGGGCCAACAAATCTCCGAAATCAAGATCGAACGTAACGATTACTCTTCCTTCGGTTTTTGCTTTTTCGATAATTTTAGAATCAGTAAGGCGTTCCAAACGTTCTTCCAAAAGATGGGTGATGTCAAAGCCATTATCTCTGAGTGCTTTAACGGTGGTCATCGATACCCCCATGTCCGCCAGAATCTTCAAGTTAGCCGCCTGCTACAAGAGGAAAGACCTCTTCTGAGGCAAGAACGGCAGCATAATTTAGTGCTTGTTGAACATCTGCAGGTTCCAAACTCGGATATTCTTTGATTATTTCCTCCGTTGTCATTCCGTTGGCGATCAGGTTTAAAATAAGGGAAACTGTAATTCGCATATTGCGTATGGTGGCCTTTCCTCTCATGATCTCTGGATTGAAGGTAATTCGGTCTAACATTTGTTTCTCCATATATTCCTCCTTTTTTGATTGACTTATTATAATCTTTTCAACAAGTTTTTGCCATACGAGCGTAAACAACATGATTTGTTGTGTCAACTTACACTAACAACCCAGTTTTAACTCTTTAATTTTAGGGTTAATAATAAATTTTAAAACCTTATGCCCGCCCGACTGAGCTTGTTGTTCAATCATCTGTAACCAGCCCGCCTCAACTAATTCATCGCAGGCTTTTTTAATCAGCTCTTTCTCCTCTAAAAGGACCCATTCTTTTCGATAGACATCTCTGATCGTGAATTCGTCTTTAAGGTGGCCTGCTTTTATTTTATCAGCTAATTTTCTGGCCGCTTGCACGGCAACAGACCCGACCAGTGAATAAATCCGTCTGGCATGACCCTCAAGATAATTGCACCATTGAACGGCCAGAATAGTCGCTTGCTTTGAGACTTGGCCGGTTTTTCGACCATCCGCAACGTCAACTAAATGGAATAAGAGTGCCAGACTCGGCATCAACTTTCGGTATTTGCTCAAATGCTCGATGATAATGGGCTGATCGTCTATTGTTATTTTTTCTGTTTCTAATTGAGTCCACCACTCAAAGAAAATAGTTTGAGCCTCTGAATCAAATTGAAAGTGGGGAGCCATTGTTCCATTTGTTATTGCTCCGGCATTTGTAAAATCCAGGTTGGCCAATGTTTCGATAATTTTAGATACTCTTTCTCTTGCCTGTAAATCAGGTTTAAAATCCGCTGGGTGCCAAGTTTTCCTCCGGTCAGGATAAACCATCATTTGAAATCGTTGGATGAGGCCATCGTTTTCGCCTCCTTTAATAGCCCTGAAAAGGTAGGATTCGAGTTTTTGAGGCTGAATCCCTCCGAGGATTGAAAGGCATAGATTTTCGTTTCTAATTGTTCCTCGCCCTATACGGTCTGTTGTGAAATTCCCGTTTCCGTTCCAGGTCTCGAGGAAAAACGCCCGATCCGCTTCATTCCCTTCTTTGTCTAAGGATGAGAGAAGAGCAATTAACTCGTCTCGGAAATAAAGAAGCCCTCTCTGGTTTTGGGCCATGATTTCGCTTAATTTGGCAACAGTAGAATCATTCACCTGATATCTGCGGCACATTGGGGAGGCCGGCTGGCTCATATTTTGCAAACGGTTTTTTATTTGAGAAATCTCAGTTGAATTGTCATGTCTTACTGCTTTTTTCATTCTTTGTTCTTCAGCGTCCCGTTTTGCTTTAGATTCCATCAGATCTATTTCATGGGTTTTCTGACCCATCGAAAAATCTTCAAACGCTTTAGATTCAAGTTTGACTAAAGGTTTGATCGCTTCTTGAATGGCCGGTGTTTTCATTTCTCCAGGATTGGCAATAATGGCCCCCCATAGATTTGGGATGACCCTCCAGTCATCATTTATTTTTGGTTGAATAGAACAGGAAGACCCAACCACAGAAGAGATTTGTGTCATTAGTGCAACCGCCAGAAAATCTGGAGGGCATTGAAGGCGCTCCGAAACATCCATTATGAAATCATGGAGTGGAAGGGGAATCAGCTCAGGATGTAACGGTTCCACGGGAGGGAGCTCTGTTTTTATTGGCTCCGGGTTTGGCCATTGAATGGCTCCTGGCAGGTTAGCGTTGTCAGGAACTATGCACCCAACAGTCTCCAACATTTTGATTGCCCTAGCCTGAAGTTCGGACCGCTTTATTTCAAGTGTTTCTAGTGTCTCGTTTGCCATATTCTCTCATTTCCTCCTCAAAAAGAAGCCTATATGCGGGAGCTAACATATTCAAAGCTCGGTCGATCATTTCAGGTGTCCACGATGAGATATCTATCCCATGAGCCGCTCCTATTATCTCGTCAGCAGCTCGAAATACATCCGATTCTAAACCGTTGACCCGCTCCAGTTTTCGTATCACTTCTTTCCGGCGGACGGATTCTCTTCGGATCTCCGTTGAAATCTGGGAGTTGAAAAATAAGTGTTTCTTTTCAATATTAACGGCCCGGCAAATATCATCCAGAGAGCAGCCGGACCAACACCGGATTAAAATTCCCTTTTCACCTTCGCGGATCGAAAGTGAAGGATTCCGGTCGTCGTGTGCTGGACATCTGGAAATGTAGCCTCGTCCCTGACGTCGAGGACGGTCTAATAATTGAATGAAATCCTCCAGAATCATGATAACTGTTCCGACGTTGATGTCATTACCCGTGATTCCAGCCAAACTTCCAAATCCACTTTACGATACCTAATACACCGGCGAGAGTATCTGATAAATTGGGGTCCACCACCCCGCAATCGCCAATTCTGCAGGCATCTTGGCGTGATATTTAGAAATTTAGCGGCCTCTGTTTCACTCATAAGTTCCGAATCTATTTGGAACATAAAAATCTCCTTTTTTTGAGCATTAATAATTTCTTTATGCCCTTAGATGAATCTTTAGGGTGCTTGGAGTGGCAGTATGAACTGTTTTACGAAAGGAAGATTGGCCATGGTTTTCTTATCTTCCTGAAACTATGGCCAGGTTCTTAACCTAAAAAGTTTTTTTGGAAAAGGGGTTAGTTTTTAAGATTATCTGCGAAGAAGTTTATTGAACCGGCTTCGGTGATCGGATAGGTCAGGATGATCAATATTTGCAGCTCCAAGTGCGCTTGAAATGAACTCATGAGCGCGTTGTCTTTTTTTAACATGTCGGTTTACATGAGCTCCGTAGATGTCGGACAATACCTTTACGGTTTTGGATAGGGCAATATTTTTAGCGGGGCCTTTTTTCAGTGAGGGTTTCCAACCGTGCAGGTTGGTTGCCGCAATAATATGATCTAGCGCTTTAAGAGTGTATTTGTAAAAGTCAATATTCTTTGCTCCGTAGAGCCGTTTTTGAAAAGGAGGGTCAAAGTTAGTCATAAAGTCACGCAGATCTATCGCATGGCGGCGTAGAGATACTATTCCCTTATATAGTTCGCCAAGAGAAGTGCCGCCTGGCTTAGACCCGAGCCTCAAGATGTAAAAATAATTCTCGATTGCTATGTTGACCTTAACAACCATTGAATCATAAGGGCTTTTTTCTATAAGCCTGAGCGAGAGATCAAATTCAGGAAAATCTAGTTTAAGGTCAAAGCCCTTAATATCATTCCAAGTAGTTTTTTTGCTGATTCCAAGATGCAATGAAAGCTGTTCTTTGTCCGATTCCTTTAAATGGTTTGCAAGGCTCCTATTGTCCTGATTTCTCGCCTCGCTTACCACGTTATTCAAGAGAGTAATGAGCTTGTCACGCATTTTGTCAAAAATCCAAAAGTTTTACTCGAGGCATTTAAGTTGCAGGATATCTTATGATTCTAGAAATGTATCCGCTTTCATCCCGTCTCTGATTTCAACATTCTTTCTGCATTTTCTTCCAATGCAATTCTTAGCGGGTCTTGAGTCATTCTTGCGTAAATCATTGTGGAAGTAGGCGTGGAATGATTAAGGGCTTTTCCAATGAGGAGCAAAGAAGCTCCGTTATTGGCAAGCCAGGTTCCCAATGTCCTTCGTAAGTCATGAATTCTTGCTTTTTTGATCTTGGCTACTTCACAAATCCGGAGCCATGCTTTCCTGGGGTCGTTTAAGTGACCTGATTTTCCATTTCCCGGGAAAACAAAAGGGGAGGTACTTTTTCTTTTTAAATCTTCTAAAATACGAACGACGGGAGTGGGAAGAGGAATAAAATGGGATCTCCCAGCTTTAGTCTCAGGGATTCTCCATTGAGGTTTATTGGAGCTAAGATCCATATCTTGCCATTTAGCAGATATAAGTTCATTTTTCCGAGGGCCCAATAGAACCAGGAGGGTAAAATAGGCTTTCAAATGAGGGTCCGGCTCTGTTCTTAAAGTAGTAATAAAAGCCTTTAGTTCATCATCAGATAAGACACGCTCTCTTTTTTCTTCCGAGAATTTTTTAATCTTGGTGGCGGGGTTTATGGTTTCCGGCATCATTCCCCAATCCATGGCTAGATTAAACATTTTACGTAATACCTCAAGCATTCTGTTTGCGGCGTACCTTCCGTTCTTTTTTCCATCTTTTGTGCCTATTTTCTGGTGATGTCTGGCGATATCTTGGCGGGTAATTGAGGAAAGCTTTCTTCCGTTAAAAATATCAAGATGGTTTCTTAGAGTCTGATCATCCTTCTTCCATGAGCGTTTATGAATCTTTGCATAGCGTTCGAGGTACATATCTGATAATTCTTTGAAAGTTGGTTCCTTAAATTTATCTTTACGCTCTTTTGCTGGGTCGCCCCCTTGCAAGACGTTGCTCTTTGTCTTTATGGCCATCTTTCTGGCTTCTTCAACAGTGAGCGGACCATATTGTCCCAGGGTGATTCGTTTTACCTGTCCTTTGATCCTTCCTTCCCAGATAAACGATTTAATCCCGGTAGAGGTTATTCGCAGAGCAAAGCCAGGAATTTCTGAGTCGCGAATAAAAGCTTGCCCATTTTCCGGAGGTTCGGTAGAATCTACCACTCTTTTTGTTATTTTTTTCTTTGGTTCCATGTAGACGCCATGTAGACGGGAGACAGCGAATTAAGGGTTTTTATAGAGTAGACGTGGTGGGTAATAGTATCATATTATATCGTTAAATCAAGGGCAAAAGTAGCATCACAGTAGTTCATGTAGACATAGCGTAGTAAGCTTTCCCCGGCTGTTAACCACCGTGTCGGCGGTTCGAATCCGTCCCGGGGAGCCACAAAGCTTGCTCGCGAGCGGTCCCGCAGCGAGACTACTTTTCTAGGTTTATCTAATAAGCTTGCTCGCGAGCGGTCCCGCAGCGAGACTAATCTTATCTTTTCTAGGTTTATCTAATAAGCTTGCTCGCGAGCGGTCCCGCAGCGAGACTAATCTTATCTTTTCTAGGTTTATCTAATAAGCTTGCTCGCGAGCGGTCCCGCAGCGAGACTAAGAATTCATTCCCGAAATCCTTGATATTTACACACCCTACCCTATAGTGTACTGAAAATATTCATGAATGAATGAAGAATTCTTTCACCCTGGGGTGAAAAAGAAAAAAGATTGTCGTGAAAATGACAAGAATCCCCCCTGCCAGGACAAAATCGTTATTGAGCGTTAAAATTTTGGAACCCATCCTTCCTCTCCATATCAGCCTGAGAAGTAAAATTAAAATAAAAAAGCTATAACCGATCATGATCTTTCTTCCTAAATCATTGAATCGGCTAACTAAATAGACGATTGAAATTCCTGCCATAGAGGTTCCGCCCAGGGAAAATAAGAGGGCGATATAGAGTTGTCCGCCATTATTTTGGGATAGCTCATTGACGCCGGGTCCGAGAAGGAAAAGAATCAGAAATGGAATGATCGAAAAAAAGCCGATCAACCCGTAAATTGCGGCCAAGAAATTGACAAAGAATTTAACCACTTTCTTATCATCCGGCTTTGGCGCCGGGGCGGCAGTCAAAATGGATCAGGTAGGGTTTGATATCTAAAATAGGCGTGCCATCCAGCAGGTCGACTCCTTCCACATAAAGCCTGTTTCCTTCGCGCTTTAATAACCTGACCGTTAATATGCCGACCGGATTGGGCCGGTGGGGGGAACGGCTGGAAAAGACACCTCGTTCTTTCTCTTGAGTTGGAGGAACGACCTTAAGAGGTTTTTGGGTGCTTTTATGAAAGACAAAAATAATGATGAGGTGTGAGAATTCTTCAATATAGAGAAGACCCTCTGCAAATTCGGGAAAAACTTCTACAATTCCTTCAGCGGCAGGAGCCACCCCAAAGGTTTTAGGGATCGAATCGGTGGTTTTGTAGGGGGTATGAAACAAGCCAATTGGGGTAAACGTAAACTCCATTGTTGAATCATCTCCTAATGAAAATATTCTGTCAAGAAATTCCATATTGTTCAAATCAATTTTAAGTTGATATAATTCAAATATGTCTTTTAATTTGGAAACCCTTCAGCAGGTCATGGGGCCTGAAAAAGTCTTATCCGATTCTCCCTCGATCACGGCTTATTCTATTGATGCCGGCATTTATAAAATACCTCCAAAGGCTGTTGTCCTCGTCGAATCAGGTGATGATTTAGAAAAGGCGCTGAAGTATGCCAGGGAAAATAATGTCCCGTTAACGGCTCGAAGCGGAGGAACCAATTTAACCGGTAATGCCATTGGAGAGGGAATCATCCTGGAATTTTCCAGGTTCAACCAGCTTCTTGAAATCAATTCGAGTGAAAAGTGGGCAAGGGTCCGGCCAGGGATGGTTTACGCTGAATTAAACAGCAAACTGGCCGGAAATAAATGGATGTTTGCGCCTGATCCTTCCAGCGGAGAGATGTGCAAGATCGGGGGGATGTTAGGGAACAACTCCGCAGGAGCGCATAGTTTAAAATATGGCGCCACGAAAGATAATGTTCTCGAAATGGAACTCCTTTTGACCAATGGAAACTGGATCACGGCAAAAAACTACCCGCTTAATGACCCCGCGTTGAAAGCTCTTCAGAGCCGCAACCCTGCCATTTCGGATTTAATCAAACTGGTTCAGGAGAATTGTTCCTTGATTCTGGAGAAGAAAAGAAAAGTTTCGAAGAACTCGAGCGGTTATAATCTTTTTGCCCTGGCCGAAGGCCTCCAAAACGGAGTGTTCCCTCTTCATCAGCTTTTTATCGGGAGTGAAGGAACGCTGGGTTTGGTTAAAGAGGCGAAAATTAAACTCGTTCCCCGCCCGGAGGAGACCGGGACCGCCTTAATTTATTTTAAGAGTCTTTCTGAAATGAGCGGCGCAGTCAATGATATTTTGAAACTTACACCAAGCGCGCTGGAAATGATGGACCGAAATACGCTGAACCTCGTTGGCCGTGAACGATATGGGATTCCTTTTAATGCCGAAGCGATGCTCCTCGCGGAATTTGACGAATCTGTTAAAAGTAAAATGGAAAACCTCCGCGCCGTACTGGACCGGTACGAGCTCTGTGCTCCTGCGTCAGAAGCTTATGACGCCGAAAAACAGGCTGAACTTTGGAGGGTCCGAAAAGGGATTAACCCGGCGCTGTATCGATATGATGCCCGTAAGAAACCGATCCACTTTGCAGATGATGTCGTGGTTCCGGTGGACCGCATTCCCGAACTCATCCCCTATCTTGAACAATTATTTGAAGAGAAAAATGTGGTGGTCGCCATTTACGGCCATATCGGGAATGGCAATGCTCATATTAATCCTCTGCTTGATTTAAATGACCCGGCCGATTTTTCAAAGATGGTTTCCCTTTCCAAAGAAATCCATGAAGCCGTGATTCACCGGTTTAACGGTTCTCTCTGCGGTGAACATGGGGACGGGCGCGTGAGGGGAGAATTCCTCAGCGAACTTTACGGCCCTGAGCTATATCGCCTTTTTAAGGAGGTAAAGCAGTTATTGGATCCCGACCAGATCCTAAACCCGGGGGTGAAACTTTCTGACCGTTCTTTTACTGAAAAAATTGATTATGAACGGTATGCCAAATCGTGCGCGACGTGCGGAAAATGTAATACCGTCTGTCCGGTTTATGATGTGACCGGAGAAGAATCAAATGCGGCCCGCGGTTGGTTTCACATCGTAACGGCTTCCGACTATTCTTATGAAAAGGCAGGTCGGGTGGTCGAGGCGTGCCTCAACTGCAAGTCGTGCCGAACGGTTTGCCCCGCAGGAATTGATGTTTCGGAACTCATTTTAAAAAAGAGAGCCGAGCACCCCAACCTTGCGGCGGGTAAGATTTTTTCGCTCCAGACCCAGGAAAAGTTATTTAACAGGCTTTTAAAAGGAGCGGCGTGGACCCAGCCCCTTTGGGATAATCGCATCGGCCGATGGCTGATCGAATATCTTTCCCTCCCCTGGTTAAAGAAACTAGCCCCTACAGCGCGAATTCCTGCCGATTTGATTTTGCCCCGCCTGGCCAGACGTCATCTTCGGGAACGGAAGGCGGATTTGACGGAATCGAAAAGCTCGATGGCCTATTTTCATGGATGCGCCGCGAATTATTTTAACGACGGGGTGGGAGATTCAATCATAAGTTTGCTCGGCCAAAACGGGATAGAGGTTGCCCTACCGCCTCAGAAATGTTCCGGCACACCCATACAGACCTATGGTTTAATCGACCAGGTGAAGGAAAATGCCCGATTTAATATTGATTCGTTGAACCGATTTGAAAAAGTGATCACCGGATGCGCCTCATGCACCTTCATGTTAAAGGATTATCCGTCGATTTTTCCCGTTGGGGAATTTCACGACGAGGCCGTTCTCCTGGCCTCCAAAGTGGTTCATATTTCTGAATTTCTCGTTAAAGAGTTAGAAATCAAGCGCCCTCAAACCGTCCAGCAGAAAAAACGGGTGACCTATCATTCTTCCTGCCATCTTCGCGCCGCCGGGGTTTCCAAAGAACCGAGGGATCTTCTTCGCCAAAACCCTAACCTTGAATTTGTTGAGATGGCCGATGCCGACAGGTGTGCCGGCGGGGCCGGGACTTTTTGCATCAAAAACCCTGAACAATCTGCCGCTATTTTTAAGCGGAAGGAAAAAGCCATTCTGGAAAGCGGAGCTGAAGTGGTGGCGACCTCATGCCCGGCCTGCATGATTCAGCTCCGGAATGGTCTAAACGGGAAGGTTGAGGTTAGACACATCGCCCAACTTTTGTAGGATAGAGCGGCGGATTTTCTTTCATTTTATTGACAAATCCAATATTTCCCGCTAAATTCACTAAAAAAGAGTTGTTAAGGAGAATTCATGGCATCCCACAAAAGAAAATTTCCACGTTTTCCCCTTTCCGGTCTGGTCATCGTTAATGTTCCAGGTAAAAATCTTCAATTTTCAGGGACGATAGAGTTGATTGCCATGGAAGGACTTGGAATTTATACCAAGGAAAAAATTGAGACGGGAACGCGTGTGTCGTTGCAGATTGTCAGCTTCACGGGAACGATCTCTTTAAATTATGTGTTAGCGGGACACGTCCGGAACAACGATAGACAAAATGAATTTGGGGTTGTGGGGATCCAGTTTGAAAAACCGGTCAATTCAAAGGATCAACCGAATCTTTATGAATTTTTAATCGCCCAGGAAAAGAGACTAAACGAGTTTATAAAATCAAAATAGACTTTATCTGACCGGGGTCCTGGCGCATCGGAATCCCACATCCTGAAAAGACGCCTGAGGTTCCGAAAAAAACCGGTAGGAGGTTCGATAGAAATATTTCAGGGTATAATGGCCCACTCCGCCGTAGCTGCCGCCTCTAAGGACTTTATTTTTCTCCCCGAAATCTTCACTTTTATAATCTGTGCCGGGGTAGGGTTTGTACCAATCGGAGGTCCATTCCCAGACGTTTCCAATCATGTCATAGGCTCCGTAGGGGCTTTTCCCTTTTTCATAACTTCCCACGGGGGTTAAATCCCCGATTCCTGAATCTCCCATGTTAGCAAAGTCTTTTTGGTATTCGTTCCCCCAGGGGTATTCGCGGCCATCTGTTCCTCGCGCGGCCTTTTCCCATTCGGCTTCTGTCGGGAGCCTTTTCTTTTGCCATTCGCAATAACGAGAGGCGTCGTACCAATTAATCGACGTTACCGGATAATTGGCCCTTTTGGAAGGAAAAATTCCGTTCGGCCAGCTGCGGGGAGAAACTGACCGGGTCGCGTCGACAAAAAGTTTATATTGTGCAATGGTCACTTCAATTTGATCGATGAAGTAGAGAGGGAGATAAATTTTATGCTCGGGGTGTTCGTCGACAAACATGGGTCGCCGCATTCCAAACTCGGTAGAAACTCTGTCTTTATCAATTTTATTGCTCCCCGCGATAAACTCTCCTGCGGGAACTGCCACCATTCCCTCTGGAGGAGGAATTTTTGAAGGAGTACAGCCCGTAACAATAAAAACCGTAGAAACAAGCAAACCAAAATATTTTTGAAAAAAAATCAACAGGGACAGGCTCCTAAATTTTGGGAAGGGTCACTCCGATTTGAGATTGATATTTCCCTTTTTTATCGGCATAGGAAAACTCACACATTTCATCGCTTTCAAAGAAAAGAACCTGCGCCAGTCCTTCGTTGGCATAGATTTTTGCCGGGAGGGGGGTGGTGTTGGAAATTTCCAGTGTGACATAGCCTTCCCATTCAGGTTCAAACGGGGTGACATTGGTGATAATGCCGCAACGGGCGTAGGTTGATTTTCCCAGGCAGATCGTAATGACATTTCTGGGAATTCTGAAGTATTCAACGCTGCGTGCAAGGGCAAATGAATTGGGAGGAATGATGCAGACCTCTCCTTTAAAATCGACAAACGATTTGGGGTCAAAGGTTTTGGGATCGACGATGGTCGTATTGATATTCGTAAAAATTTTAAATTCATCCGAGACCCTTAAATCGTAACCATAGGAAGATACCCCGAAAGAGATCACCCCGTTTCGCACCTGCTTTCCCTCAAACGGGGTGATCATCTTTTTTTCAAGTGACATTTTTGTGATCCATCGATCGCTTTTAACCATAAATCTTCCTTTTTCAAGACCAGCGATAGACTTCGCACCCACTTATTAATCATGTCATTGCGAGCACCGAAGGGTGCGTGGCAATCTTATCGTAAAGTCTTGAGATTGCTTCGCTTCGCTCGCAATGACAACTTTCTATCTCTGTTTTAGGGCTGATTTCAGGGAGACGGACGGTTGGGTTTCGCCAAACAAACCTTTACGAAAAAAGCCGTTTGCAGGCCAGAACACCAGGGATCAGGGATTGACGGCGGGAGCCGAAACTTTGGACTCTTCCGGCTGAGGATACATGAAAATTTTATTTTCGTAATTTTTAACGATGACCTGGTTTGTGTCTTTGTGAATCAAGACATCTTCCGGAAGGATCGCTACTTTGCCTCCTCCGCCGGGCGCGTCAATGACAAAGTGAGGAACCGCCATTCCGGAAGTATGGCCTCTCAGCGCTTTGATAATTTCAAGGCCCGTTTCAACGGAGGTTCTGAAATGATCAGTTCCCGAAACTAAATCTGCCTGATAAAGGTAGTACGGTTTTACCCGAATCGCCAGAAGCTTTTGCATCAGAGATTTCATGACCTCGGGATCATCATTAATTCCCCTTAACAGCACGGTGTGTCCACCTAAAGGAATTCCGGCATCCGCCAGTTTTGCGCAGGCTTCTTTCACTTCCGGAGTAATTTCGTCCGGATGGTTAAAATGAAGGTTCATGTAAAAAGGATGATATTTTTTCAACATCTGACAGAGTTTGTCCGTAATCCTGGAGGGGAGTGTTCCGGGCACCCGGGTTCCAATCCTGATAATCTCAATATGCGGAATTTCTCTTAAACTCCTAACGATCTTTTCAAGATATTCATCGGTTAATAAAAGAGGGTCTCCGCCCGACATGATAATATCGCGGACTTCCGTATGGACGGTTAAGTAATCGACCCACCCTTCAAGAACTCCCCTGGGAATAAACCCGGGTTCGCCCACAAACCTTTTTCGGGTGCAAAAACGGCAGTAAATCGGGCATTGGCTCGTCAGATAAAGGAGTACCCGGTCAGGATAACGGTGCACGAGATTAGGCACGGGACTGTCATGCCCTTCGGCAAGCGGATCGTCCATACACGAGGCCGAATAGTTGGATTCCTCTAACATCGGAAGCACCTGTTTAATAATCGGATCCCCTTTTTCCTTCATTAAATTGAGAAAATAGGGGGTGATTCGGAGGGGATACTGTTTGATCAGGTTTTCCAGTTCTTCTTTATTTTCAAGCAATGGAAAGTGTTGGGCCAATTCGTCAATGGTTTCAATGCTTTCTTTTAAGTCTTTTTTCCATTGTTCGGAAGGAATCATTTAGGCAATGTTCTCTTTCTTGTTTTTTCCGTAAGTTTCCTCAAGATATTTCACAATTTTGTCTTCGTCATTCAGGACGATATCTCCATCCACAAAAACCGGCACAAGATATTGTCCCGAAACTTCAAACACTTCTTTCCGAAGCTGTCGCGGGCCCGGGACCTCTGTTATTTCGCAGGTCAGGGATAGCTCATCGAGCTTATCCCTGACGAGCTCACAGAAAGGACATGATTCCAAACTATAGAGTTTCATTTCTCCCCCCCTGTTTTTTAATACTGCAGGGCGCCATAATGGCATCGGCCATCCCATGAATAATTTTTTTATCGGATGGACAGATCGTTGCCAGGGCCCCTCCCAGGACGACCTCCTCTCCCGTGACAAAGTAATAAGGGCAAACCCGGGTCCGGCCACTCATTTTAACAAGCGATTCGGTCCCGCCATCCCAATAGTTAAAATCCTCCTTTTGCCCTTGATGAAACTCCTGCAGGATATGAGGGGATTGATAAAAGGAAGAAAGCGCGCCCGTCAGGCTCGCCTGCCACTCCGGACTTGAAAGATCATGTCCGATTTTAACCCCCCTGGCCCCCCAGGCCAATTCCGAGAATCCTGACGGTTTAATGACAAACCGTCTCTCCTTTTGCCCTGCGATAAAAAGATCCGTCCATTGAGAGACCTGTTTTTGGCGGAAAATCAAATCAGGAATGATTCCATAGGGAGGAAGTTCCCTGGGATCTAAAATCCATGTTTTCGGGATGAACTCCTTCAGAAAATGAAAAGTTTCCTCTCCCAGCTCTTTCTCCCAATAGGACTTAAGAGCGGGATGATGAAAAAGCGCAAACCACATTTTTTCTTCAAGGAATGCCTTTAGAGGGGGAGTCGTGACGACCTTTTCCTTTTTCGTGGCATAGAGCAAAAGATCAATCTTTGGGATATTTTTGTAATCAAAGAGCTCCAAAAAACGGTATAAAACCGTTAAGGCACTTTCTTTCTCGCCTCCCCTGGGGTAAATCGCTTCTTCTGTAAAAGTGAGTTCCTCGGGCCGGTAAACCTTTGCGGAAAATCCGGGCTCGTCTAATGCTTTAGAAAAAGCGGCCATTTCTGGAAGATAATCCCTTGACTCTTCAGAAACAACAATGCCTAAATTCAGGGGAGAGTCGGAGGATGACCCGGTTAGGTTAAAGATCATTTTTTTAAAACCGGAAACCATCCCGTCAGAACCTCCGATCACCGGATATCCCAGTTTTGAATAAGAGGTGTTCAACTGGTGGATTAAACCAAATCCGCCCGGAACAGAATCCAACTCGGAAATCATCATTCCTTCCGGCGTCAGGATCAAATCGGGTCGAAGAATTCCCGGAAGATTCGACTTAAACCGGTTCATTCTCCCATATTCCACAATCTGTTGGGGCTTTCCCAGGTCAAGATAATAGGCGATCCAGGGGGGTTGAGTCCCTTTTACGCTCTCAAAATAAAGCTTGTTTTGGGTTTTATAAAATCGAAAAATGGATGTGCCAAGTCTTTGAAGGGTTTCAACTTCCCGGGAAGAAAGCCCGTAAGGTTCCGGAGACACACGCCAGGAGAGGGGAATATGACTTCGAATGAGTTCGTCTTTAACGGTTTTACAGAAATTTTTTAAATCGGTTTGGTCAGGGGAAAGTGATGGAGGTTCTTCAACCGGGGAAGTTGTCGATTTAATAACCATGAAAGAAATCATAACATGTCAGGCAGGGCTCTTCAACAAAAAATCCCAACGGAATTTTCAGCCTGACCGGCTAAACAATATTTTCTTTTTTACCGGAAGGTCCGGAAAATTGGTAAAAAACCCGTCGATGCCCATTTTCAGGTATTGGTTAACCTCAGGGAGAGAATTGAGGGTGTAGACCCAGACAACCATTTTTAAACGATGGATTTTTTCGGAGACCCCTTTTTTCAATTTATGGGGGGGTAAGTTAACAGAAAATGCTTTTAAATCAATTGCTTCTCTTAAATAACGATATCGAGGTTGTCGGTTAACCAGGAGCCCCAAAGCTATTTTTTTATCACAAGCCCTGACCTGTCTTAAGATCTTCCAATCAAACGAAGAGAGGATAATTTCTTTTCCCATCCCATGTTTTGATAAAGTTTTTAATAGGGAGGGGATGGCGGGGGAATTTTTCTTTACTCTGCCTTTAATTTCAAGGTTCAACCTGACTTTATGTTTTGCCCAGGTTAAAAGTTCTTCCAGGGTCGGAACTTTTTCACCGGCAAATTGAGGGGAGAACCATGATCCGGCATCAAGCGTTTTTATTTGGCCTAACGTAACGGATTGAACTTTCTTTCTGAGTCCGCAGGTTCGTTTTAAGGATAAATCGTGCATGACAATCCAGTAACCGTCTGAGGTCAGTTGAATGTCGAGTTCGATCATATCCGCTTTCATCTTTACGGCAGCTTCAAAGGCAGATATTGTATTTTCAGGAACGTAGGCGGACGCCCCCCGGTGGGCGATCACAAAGGGATGTTGAAAGAGTTTTTTAATAGGTTTCATCATGGTTCGGGTTTACTATATAAAGGAAGCCGTTTCAGTTCAAATAAAATCTAATTTGACAATTTGAATCATTTCATATAATTCATATAGAACAATTGCAGGGGAAGGTAAAGGTTTTTTGGAAATGATCGAGTGGATAATGATAACGGGTTTAGTGACCTTAATCGGCGTTTTGGTTTTTTTTGTCTTTTTTCAAAGCAAATTGATTTCTCCATCCACCTTGCTCATCCAGCAGCAAATTGACTATGTTCGAACGGAAATGTCGGAAAAATTTTCCCAGACGCTGACGCATGTCAATGAGCACCTCACCCAGCAGTCCCTTCAATTGAATCAGCAAATGGGGAACCTGGTTCAAGAGATGCACGCTCAACTGGGAAAAATGGGCGAACAGATCCATAGCGCCGCCGGACAGATGGGAGCGCGTTTAGATCACGCCGCTTGCGTCGTGGGTGAGGTTCAGCAGAATCTGGGGGCGCTTTCCAAAGCGACAGAAAACGTGTACGAGGTCGGGAAAGATATTGCAAGCCTTCAGGAAATCTTAAAAACCCCCAAGTTAAGGGGATCTTTTGGGGAATTTTTCCTGGGGGAACTTTTAGGACAAATTCTCCCATCTTCTTGTTTTACTCTCCAGCACGTCTTTAAAAGCGGGGATATCGTCGATGCTCTGATTCACCTTGGACAGGGGGGTGTTCCGGTTGATTCCAAGTTTCCTCTCGAAAATTTTAAAAGAATGATCGGATCTATGAATGAGGAAGAACGAAAAGGGTATCGGAAAAAGTTTGTTCAGGATGTCAAAAAACACATCGATCAGATATCCCTCAAATACATTCTTCCGGATGAGGGAACCTTTGATTTTGCCTTGATGTATATCCCGGCCGAGAATGTCTATTATGAAACGATTATCAAAGAAGAGTTGAAAGGAGAGGAAACTTCCATATCCCTTTATTCTCTTGAACGGAAGGTCATTCCTGTTTCTCCTAATTGTTTTTATGCCTATCTTCAGGCCATCGTGCTGGGACTCAAAGGGCTTCGTATTGAGAATTCGGCTAAAGAAATTCTGGACTACCTCTCCCGTTTAAAAGGAGATTTTGTCAGGTTCAACGAAGAATTTGAAATTCTTGGTAAACATTTAAATAATTCCAGGTTAAAATATGAGGATGCGGTTAGAAAACTCGACCGTTTTTACAATAAATTGGAAGAAATAGAGGATCCGTTACATTCCGTGAAACCCTCGGTCAAGAATATTGATGTTTAAGGTTTTATAGGAACAGAAGGGTTGACTGTATGTAAAAAAGTCTCCTTCTTTTGTCAAAGTTTTTTTGAAAAGATCTCTTCTCGATCTATCTAATTGAAAAATAGACTATTTTAAGAGTTGAAACTGAATGCCTGTGGTACGAGTTTTGCTTTCCTTAAGAAGGACGGAAATTTTTTCTAGAAGGAGTAGTTGATTTATACCTTTGACAACTGGGCTAAAATCCCAATTTTAATCGTTTTTTCTTTTGTTTTGTTCATCGTTGGTTGTGACCTGAAAGGGGGAAAATCCGAGCCGTCGGAGCTGAGCTTTTCCCCATTTCCCGCGAATAATTTTCGTCGGGTTCCGATCAATACGACGATACGAGCCGTTTTCCAGTCTCCTCTTGATCCTCAATCTATTCATCCCGATCTTTTTTTATTAATGGATTCTTCCGGAAACAAGGTCCCTTGCAAATTGGACTACACCCCTTTTCCGGGAAGCGGGACTTTTGTTTTGATCCTTACGCCTTTAAGTTATTCACAAACGCCCCCGGTTTTTTTAAATCCTGACGCCACCTATACCGTAGCGTTAGGGGCAGGGATTAAAAGCCAGGCTGGAGACGCTCAAACCGGTTTAAATACCTGGTCATTTAAAACGAATAACTCAGCCGATTTTACACCTCCGGCGTTTAATGGCCTCAGCGCTGCCCAGGGTGTGGATATGGGGTCCATTAAATTAACGTGGGGTCCGGCAACAGACAATCCAGGAGGAACGCCGTCCGACCAGCTCATTTTTTCAATTTGTTATGCGACCAATGCCTTTGTCTGTCAAACCCGATATGCCCCCGTATTATCAAGTTCTACCGTCTCGACCGATTCTAATGGAAACTTTTTTTATGTTGTCAAATCACTTAAGCCGGAAACAACTTATTATTTTATCGTCAGGGTTGAGGATCTTGCCGGTAACCGGGACACCAACACAGTCGTGGTCAATGGAAAGACCAGGGGCGGAAAATTATATGTTGCCAACTTCGGCAATAACGAGATTCTGGCTTTCGATCACCCTTCAAAATTAAGCAGTTCGACCGCGACGACTGTCCGTTCTATTAAAGCTTCTCTGAACAATATCGTTGATCCCTATGGAATATTTTATGATCAGGTAAACAACCGGCTGTTTATTTCCACCTGTAAAACGGTTTCCCTTTATAGTTTGGTTGAATCCCTGGATCCAGTTGTCTGCCAGCCTGGAAGCAGCAAGATCGCAGTATACAATAATACTCCAACCCTGCCGGGAAAAGACCAGTTGCCCGACTGGACGCTGGTTAATAGCGGGTTAAATGGTCCTGTCGGGGTGTTTCTCGATAATTCTCTGGATAGTTCAGGGAAGAGAAGAGATACTCTGTACGTCGCCAATTTTGTGGGTAGTTCCGTAACGATTTATGATAACGTATGGTCATCCTGCCAGAAGACGTTAGTTTTAGGTAGTCAAACCTGTTCGGTCACACCGCGCGCCAATTTTACAAGTCCTGATTTAACAAACCCCTTTGGAATTGCATTTGATCCGGTTAAGCAATTTTTATACGTTTCCAACTATATTAAATCGTTCCGGGTCATAGACTCCAATACCGGGAATATCACTCCGGTTGTTCCCGGTTCAACCGTCGCAGTTTTTAACGATAACGGCGCCGGCTCAATTCTGAAAAGCTTTCCCGGCACTTATTCTGCGTATAAAACAATCTCAGGATTTAATTCGCCCTCCGGTTTGTGGCTCGATAGCCCGATGGATACGCTTTATATTGCCAATCCGGGCGCCAGTCTGGGACCGTTAAACGCCTATCCTGGAATTGTAGCCATCTGTAACGTAAGTTTGATCATGCCTGGGCCGCAGTCTATTCCAGGAATTTCAAACCCGTGCACGATCAGTCCTCCTCCCTCTTCTCCTGCGGCTCAGTATCTGGCCGGATCGAATACAGGGCTCCTCTGGCCTGTAACGATGGCGATGACCAATAGCTTAAACAGCAGCATGCCGTCACTTTACATTTCGGATTATTCTTATAATAATGTCAGTATCTTTTCGCCAAATCCCTTATTTAGCGCCACGACTGTTTCTTATAATACCTCGCCCAATGAAATCCTCCATGGATTTAATAACGAAATCCGAAAACCGGTGGGGATTGCAGTGAGTGATTCTGCCGGTGTCGATAATCTCTATGTGGCCAATTCAGGATGGGATCAAATTTTATTTTTTGATCAACTCGCTGCAAATTTTAGTCAATGTTCCGGAACCTTTCCTCCTTTTCAATGCTCATTTCCTCCCCAACGACTGATTAGTTCTTCGATTTCAGCCCCTTCCGGACTTTTCCTGAATAATTCTAAGGATATCAATGGAACTCAAAAAGACCGTCTCTATATCAGTGCCTTTTTTAACAATTCGATTGTGGTATTGGACGGGGTCAGTACGTTAAGCGGCAATGCCTATCCTTCTATTTATAAAATAATGACCAGTTCGGCGATTCAAAACCCTTTTGGAATTTTTGTCGATTCCAGCCAGTCGCGTGAATGGGTTTATGTGGTGAATTCCAGAAAAGATCCGGCCGGAGTCTTTGCAGGCATGTTTGCCGTATTGGTTTTTGATGTGTCATTATGCCCGGCAAATACAATCTTTTGCGATATGGATTTAATTCCCGGTGGAGTCCGGGTGATCCATAGCGCGGATTTTGATAATCCGGCAGGAATATGGGTAGACGAGGGATTGGGCCCTAACAATCAGCCAAGAGACATTTTGTTTGTTTCAAACCGCGGCCAGTCAAGTTTTTCCAGCCCGGGGTCTTTAGTGTCGTTTAGTTATTCCAGTACGCTGTCGGGATCGGTGCCGGCGACAAAAATAATTCAGGGAGACCAAACCTCCCTTTTTACGCCTGCAGGTCTTTTTATGGATTCCGCAAAAAACCAGCTTTATATTGCCAATCAAGGTTATCATGATGTTTTAGTTTTTAACCAGCCCCAGAGTTGTATTGTCAACGCGGGAACGAATAACTGTAATATCGCCCCTGATCGGACAATTTATAATACGGCTGATATTCTTCATTCGATTGACGCCCCTTCTTCGATTGTCATTGATTTTTCATCAGATCAACTCTATTTGTCGGATCTGGGTTTGTATCAAATGTATTCTTCTCTCCTGATTCTCAATCAGGCCTCCTCAGTCAACGGGCAGGCTTTTATTTCAGGCGCTTTTGTTTCAAGCCCTTCCGGTACCGGCGGTGTTTATCAACTCAATCTGCCTGAAGCGATTGGACTGGATAATACCCGGTGATTTTAAAGACAATTAGGTGGAGGAGGCGGAGGAGGGGAGCCTTGTATATTAATGAATAGAGGGGTAGACCCTGCAATATTACCTGCCGTTGCTGTAATGGTATCCGTTCCAAAAGTCTGCTTTGCTGAAGCCAACCCCGTTTTCTGATCAATGCAGGATGCTGGTCCAGAATCACTCCAGGTAAAAACGACTCCTGAAACTCCGTTTCCACTACTATCTCTGGCAATTGCCGTAAACTGTTGAGTGTATGGGAATGAGATAATGCTTGGACTCGGCGGGCTCACATCAATTGAAACAAAACTTACGCCGCTTGAATCACTTTTACTTCCGCACCCCAGAAGGATTAATAATAATAAAGCAGTGACAATCTTCTTTCTCTTTTTGGATTTCATCGTCGAGTCCTTTTCTATATTCTAACGTAATTTCTATAAAAATCATGTTAAAATGCCTTTCTATGTTCTCAGCCCGGTCGAATTTCAGCCAAAAGCAGAACCGATTATCAAAAACATTCATGCGCAAGCAGGGGGCGGGAGCGCGGATCATTGATCTAACCGAGTCCAACCCGATTCGATGTCAATTTACCTATCCTCCTGATTTATTGAGGATTTTCTTAGATCCACTCAATCTTAAATATGATCCGAACCCCAGAGGAAGTCTCGAAGCTCGAAAAGCGGTTTTGAACTATTATCATCTGAAAGGGGTGAAATTAGATCCAACACAGGTTTTTCTGACAGCCAGTACGAGTGAAGCTTACCATTACCTGTTTCGTCTTCTTTTCGATAGCGGCGACCATCTTTTGGTTCCACGCCCCAGCTATCCGTTAATTGGCTATTTGAGCCAGCTAAACGATATCGACGTCGATTTTTTTGATCTCAGTTATGAAAGTTTACATTGGAAAATAGATTTTGATTCTCTGTCCGGAGCGATCCATTCGAGAACGAGGGGAATTTTAATCGTCCATCCCAATAATCCAACAGGATCTTATGCAGATTCAGAGGACCGGAACAGGCTCATTTCGATGGCCAAGAAACATCGCCTTCCGATCATTGCTGATGAAGTCTTTTTTGATTATCTTTATCCCGGGGGCCAAGCTCTCCCTAAAAGTTTTTCTGCAAACGCCAGGTCGTTAACCTTTACGTTAAACGGTCTATCCAAGGTGGCGGGGTTGCCCCAGATGAAATTAGCCTGGATTGTCATTACCGGACCCAAGGGAGAGGTTCAAAGGGCCGTCGACAGGTTGGAAGTGATTGCCGATACCTATCTGTCTATCAATACTCCTGTACAGAATGGTTTAAAGAAAATTTTTGAAAATCGGCTATTGATCCAATCCCAAGTCATGCATCGGATTCTTTCAAACCGTCGTTTCTTAATCCGACAATTAAAAAAAATACCGGGTTGTGTCTGCTTTAATGCGGAAGGGGGATGGTATGCCGTTTTAAAATTGCCCCAAATCCGGACAGACGATGAATGGGCAGTGAGAATGTTGCAAAAAGAAGGGGTTCTGGTTCATCCGGGACATTTTTACGATTTTACACGGGAGGCCTGTTTGATTCTAAGCCTTCTTCCCCCAGAACCCCTCTTTAACGCGGGGATTAACCGATTCGTCGACAGAATCGAAAAAGATTTAAGGTAGTTAAAAAGCTATTCCATCTCCATCATGGGATGCGACCGCTTCATCTCATGCATCTTCTTCATCTGTTCTTTGGGAACAAGTGTCTTGATTTTTGCCAGCTGTCGGACGAAACTTGACCATAAAGGTCCTTCAAGGGCGCCGATTTCTTTGAGTTTAGCTTCCGCTTTTTCCAGATTGATTGTGTCTTCCTCCATGATCTCTCTTAATTCCTGCTCCGCTGTTTTTAGTTTGGCTTCATTCAGTCCGTTTTCCGCGCGGTAAGCATCCCTGAGGGTTTTTAGATCGTTCACCTGCTTTTCACTCAATTCCAGAGCATCTTTCATTTGAAGAAAGTGGATGGCGGCATTGTGAGGTTTCATCAAATAGCCCATGTTATATCCATGAGGTCCTGAACGCTCCATTGGATGATCCGTTCCATAAGGAGGCATCATGGGGTGGTTTCCCATATCAGGCCGGCCGGCGTATGAATCGGGTTGAGCGTTGCCTGGAGAAGCAAGGGAAAACAATAAAACCAAAACCGCGGACAGGATTTTAAAAAAGTTCTTCATATCAAATCTTCCTACCTTTCATGAGATGAGGTTTTAAAATACCGAAAAAAGATTACTCCAATTTCACTGAAAAATCAAATCATCCTGTTTCTTAAGAAACAGGATTAAAAAAGTTGACAAGAATAGAACTCTTGGCTATAATAACAATAAGAATTTGATCGAATGACTCACAGCCTCGTTTTATTTTCTTCTAACCAGTTCCAGTAATTTAAGGTATTCACCGGATTAATCCCCGTAAGCGGCTTCTCTAAAAAGAAATCATGTTACTACAAAGAAACTTAATTTTGTACAACCATCTTGTTTAATTGGCAATTTAAAGTCTGTTTTGCGGCGAGTGCAAATCCAATTAGCCCAAAAATGCTCATTTTTCAACCCTGTAAATACCGGTTGTTCCATTTCTATTGATCATAAAACTTTTGTTAACCATTTTTTACAAGCGGGCGGTTTTTCGTTTTATCCTGATATTTTAAGCAGAAAAGGAAAGAAAGACCGGTCTAGTAGCCAAACTTTAAGGGAGATTTTTATATGAATCTGGCTGAATTAAAAGAAAAAGCAATTGCAGAACTCAATGATGTCGCCAAGGAGCTCAAAATTGAGGGAGCAAGTAATTTGAGAAAGCAGGAATTGATCTTTGCGATCCTTCAGGCTCAATCTGAAAAAAACGGAACAATCTTTGGCGAGGGCGTTCTCGAAACCCTTCCTGACGGGTTTGGATTTTTACGGTCTCCCGATTATAACTATCTTCCGGGTCCCGATGACATCTATGTTTCACCTTCACAGATCCGCCGGTTTAATTTAAGAACTGGCGACATTGTTTCTGGAAATGTCCGTCCTCCGAAGGAAGGGGAACGCTATTTTGCCCTTTTAAAAGTCGAAACGATCAATTTTGAGGATCCTGAGGTCGCCAGGGATAAAATCCTTTTTGACAACCTGACTCCGATTTATCCGATGGAACGGATTAAGCTTGAATCCAGCGTCGATGATTATTCAACCCGAATCATCGATTTAATCACGCCGATCGGGATGGGGCAGAGAGGTTTGATTGTGGCTCCTCCCAGAACCGGAAAGACGATGCTGCTTCAGGCGATTGCCAAGTCCATCACGAAGAATCATAAGGACGTGACCTTGATCGTTCTACTCATTGACGAACGGCCGGAAGAGGTGACCGACATGCAGCGGCAGGTTAAAGGGGAGGTGGTGAGTTCCACCTTTGACGAACCGGCCCAGAGGCATGTCCAGGTTGCCGAAATGGTTCTTGAAAAAGCAAAAAGGTTAGTTGAGCATAAACGAAACGTAGTGATCCTTTTGGATAGTATTACGCGCCTGGCTCGTGCGTTTAATCAGGTTGTCCCCCCCAGCGGAAAGGTTTTATCCGGAGGTTTGGATGCCAACGCGCTCCAGCGGCCCAAACGTTTTTTTGGATCCGCCCGGAATATTGAAAACGGCGGGAGTCTGACGATTATTGCGACCGCATTGATCGATACGGGAAGCCGGATGGATGACGTCATCTTTGAAGAATTCAAAGGAACGGGCAACATGGAGCTTCACCTGGAACGGAAACTTGCCGATAAACGTATTTTCCCGGCGATCGACATTAATTTATCCGGAACCCGCAAGGAAGAGCTTCTTGTTGATAAAGAAGATTTGAATAAAATGTGGATCTTAAGAAAGGTGTTAAGTCCGCTGGGATCTATTGAAAGCATGGAGTTTTTGATGGATAAAATTAAAGGGACAAAAACGAACAAGGAATTTCTGGAATCGATGCATAAATAGGAATTGAAAGTCTAGATTATTTTGTGATATTATTCCATTTTTACAGTTCACCCCATAAGATAGAGCGAAGAACAGGCTTTGCCTGTTCAAGCGAGGGGCATGGGGGCATCGGAGGACAATCTTATTTTAGCCGCACGGGTCCCCCATTATAATAGAAAGAAAGGTCAGTTATGAAAACGGAGATTCATCCAGCATATCAGGAAACGCAGATTATTTGTGCTTGCGGGGCGGTGGTTAAATCCAAGTCAACGGCAAAAGAAATTCATCTTGATATTTGTTCCTCATGCCATCCCTTCTTTACAGGTCTTCAAAAAATTGTTGATGCCGAGGGTCGAGTCGAACGATTTAAAAAGAAATACGCAAAAAAATAATTCATTTTTATTGCTTTATTTTAAAACCCGACCCTGCCAGAATAGCTGAGGTTGGGTTTTTTTTTATGTCATTAATAGATAAAGGGGTTTATGGCGACTTCGGAAACGGTTATCCTGCAAAAACTAGAAAACTTAAGTCAGCGTTATGACGAATTGCGTAAGCTTTTAGGTAACCCCAAGGTATTGGCAAACCCGCAGGAGTCTCAAAAATACGGCAAGGAACAAAAAGAAATATCGCCCCTTGTGTCTCACTTTAACCAGTATAAAGAGATTCAAAAACAGAAAGAAGAGGCGGAACTCATTTTAAACGATCCCGGGCTTGATGCGGAGTTCAAAGAAATGACGCTAAATGAAATCAAGAGTTTGAATCAGGAAAAAGAAAGGCTTGAAGAAGAGATCAAACGTCTCATGGTTCCCAAAGACCCCCGCGACGAGAAAAACGTCTTTCTTGAAATCCGCGCGGGGACGGGAGGGGAAGAAGCAGCCCTTTTTGCCGCCAATTTGTTCAGAATGTATTCGAAATATGCGGAGTCGCAAAAGTGGAAACTGGAGATTCTAAATTCCAATCTCACCGGAATCGGAGGGATAAAGGAAATTGTCGCTTCCATTGAAGGGAAAAGAGTTTACAGCAAGCTCAAATTCGAGAGCGGTGTCCATCGGGTTCAAAGGGTGCCCTCGACTGAAGCGGGAGGGCGGATTCATACTTCGACGGTGACCGTGGCCGTTTTGCCGGAGGCTGAGGAGGTTGACATCAAGATTAATGAAAAAGATCTTCGGGTCGATACTTTTTGTTCCTCCGGACCCGGGGGACAAAGTGTGAATACCACCTATTCTGCCGTTCGACTTACCCATATCCCGACAGGGGTCGTTGTGAGTTGTCAGGATGAACGATCCCAGCTCAAAAACCGGATTAAAGGGATGAGAATTTTGCGTTCCCGTTTGCTGGAGATGGAAAAGGAAAAACTGGAGAACGAAATCGCGCAAAACCGAAAAAGCCAGGTTGGCACAGGCGAGCGGAGCGAGAAAATCAGGACCTATAACTTTCCGCAAAATCGGATAACAGATCACCGGGTGGGTCTGACCCTGCATCGATTGGAGTCGGTTTTGGAAGGGGATATCGATGAAATGATTAATGCGCTTTCGGCATGGGACAACGCGGAGAAGTTAAGAACGGCATGAACGGAAACCTGGCCGCTGAGAATAAACTTTTAGAAGATGCCTCTCCCCCCAAGACGTTTATCGCGCTCGTGAGGAGCGGAGGGAAATATCTTCAATCCCTGGGCATCGGTGATAATCCTCGTCTCCAGGCCGAGCGGTTATTGGGCTCTTTATTGAAATGCCGCCGGCTTGATTTGTACCTGAATGCCGGTTCTGCCGACCCGTCTCTCGTGGAAGCGTTTCATGCGCTTCTGGAAAGAAGGGGAAATGGCGAACCCCTTCAATATCTGACCGGGGAACAGGAATTTTTAAAACGCTCTTTTAAGGTCGGCCAGGGGGTTTTAATTCCCCGCCAGGAAACTGAATTGTTGGTGCGGGAAGCCCTCCGTTATTTAAAAATCGGCCCGTTTATTGACCTGGGAACAGGAAGCGGGTGTATCGGAATTTCTCTCTTACTGGAAAGTAAAGAGGCCGTTCAAGGATTTGGCCTGGATTTTTCGGAGGAAGCGATCGCGTATGCGAGGGAAAATGCGCAATCGCTGGGTATCGTCCCCCGCTCCCTCCATTTTAGAACCGGGGATCTGTTTTCACCCTTACCGGCTCAATTAAGGAACTCGTTTGAAATGATTGTTTCCAACCCGCCCTATTTGAATATGCACCTGGATAAAATTGAACCGTCGGTTAGATTGTTTGAGCCCCGCGTTGCTTTGGATGGAGGGGAGGGCGGAATAAAGGTTTATGAAAGAATTTTTAGTGAAGCGGGGTTGTGGTTAAAATGCGGTGGTTTTTTAATTTTGGAAATCGGATACAACCAAAAGGCGGCGATTCTAAATCTTTTAAAAAAGTTCCCTTTTTTGAAAGTTATTAACGTAACCAGAGATGAGCAAGACATTGATCGGGTGATGACGATGATCTACGATCCGGTTTAAATCGTTCTTTTCATTTTTACAGGGGCTAAACGGCTTTATGGATCAAATGGTGATCACAGGGGGTGTTCCGCTTAAAGGGGAAGTAACGATTAGCGGGGCTAAAAACGCTGCGTTACCGATCCTGGCGTCTTCCTTATTGGGAGAAGGGGTCAATGTCTTTTCGAACGTTCCCAGAATGGGAGATATTTCCACGATCAAAAAACTGTTGCGCTGGCTGGGCGGCCGGATCGAAGAACGGGATAACCAATGTTTTATCGAGTTTAAAAATATTGAACATCAGGACGCTCCTTACGAAATGGTCAAGACCATGCGCGCCTCTATTCTGGTTCTGGGGCCTTTATTAGCCCAGTGCGGTGAAGCGTCCGTTTCGCTTCCCGGAGGCTGTGCCATCGGCGCCAGGCCGGTAAATTTAACCCTCTCTGCCCTGGAAAAGATGGGAACCGAGGTTAAAATTGAACAGGGGTACATCAAAGCCAGGGTAAAAAAACTGAAAGGGGCCAAGATTGTTTTTGACGCGCCGACGGTTACAGGGACCGAAAACATCATGATGGCGGCGACCCGGGCTGAGGGGACAACCATTCTGGAAAATGCCGCCTGTGAACCTGAAATTGTTGATCTGGCCAATTTTCTTTCTTTGCGGGGCGCGTCGATTCACGGCGCGGGTTCGGAAACCATTACGATTCATGGGGTCCAAAATCTTCAAGGGGCTCATTATACCATCATGCCCGACCGGATTGAGGCCGGAACATTCATGATCGCCGGCGCCATAACGGGAGGAGATATTTTCATTAGAAAAGGCCGTGCCCGCGATCTCAAAGCCGTCCAGATTAAACTCCAGGAGGCGGGAATCCAGGTTGATGAAGATCAGGATGGAATTAGAGTGAGAGCCAAAACCGGAATTGAATCGGTGGATTTCAAAACAACCCCCTATCCAGGCTTTCCGACAGATTTGCAGGCCCAGATGATGGCCTTAATGACCATTGCCCGAGGGTTCTCAATCATTACCGAGATGATTTTTGAAAACCGGTTTAATCATGTCGCCGAATTAAAAAGGATGGGAGCGGATTTGCGGATTACCGGTAACCAGGTTGTGGTTCGCGGGCTCAGCCGTTTAAGCGGCGCCCAGGTCATGGCTTCGGATCTGAGGGCCAGCGCTTCTCTGATTTTAGCCGGATTGGCGGCTGAAGGCGAAACCTGTATTTCCAGAATTTACCATTTGGACCGGGGGTACGAAAAAATGGAGGAAAAGCTTGTCCCGCTTGGGGCTAAAATCGCGAGAATCAAGGAAGCATCATGAAAGATTGGTTAACGATTGCTTTATCGAAGGGGCGGCTTTTAAACGACTCTATTATTTTACTTAATAAGGTCGGTATCTCACACCCGCAGTTATTATTGAACGGAAGAAGACTCCTTTTTGATCTCCCGAATCAAAAAATCAGGTTACTTCTTGTGAGAGCGGCGGATACGCCTACCTATGTTGAATATGGCGCGGCGGATATCGGGATCAGCGGCAAAAACATTCTGCTGGAAGATGAAAAAGAAATCTTCGAACCGTTAGATTTAAAGTTTGGTTTTTGCCGGATTATTCTGGCAGAACCGATTGGGGCCGAGTTAACCCGTAAAAAAAACAGCTCCAAATTGACGATTGCCACGAAATATCCCGGCATTACTGAAAAATTCTTCAGTCAAAAAGGGATTTCCGTGGAAATGATTAAGCTCGGAGGATCAATTGAACTGGCTCCTATGCTCGGATTGGCGGATCAGATCGTCGATCTGGTTTCTACCGGAGCGACGTTAAAAGCCCATCACCTTAAAATAGTGGAAGAAATCGCCTCTTCGACCGCCCGGTTGATTGTAAACAGGGCCAGTTTAAAGTTAAAGTATCAACGAGTTTTCGAATTGATCGATCAAATCAAGTCTGTTATTTCTTGAAGAGGGACTTTATTTTACTAATACAAACGCATTTAGTGCTGTTACGTTGTCATTGCGAACGAAGTGAAGCAATCTCTAATGGTTTCAATAGATTGCTTCGTCGCTCCGCTCCTCGCAATGACACATTACTTATTACGTTTGCTATAATACAAACGAAAAAATAATTGTGACATGTTTCTTGTAGGGGCAACTCCCCGTGGTTGCCCAGGGCAGGTACGGGAGCCTGCCCCTGTTTTGTGGGAGCAAAAAAATGAAGATTGTTTCTTATCAACAAACCGCTTATAAAGCCCGGCTGAATAAATTATTAAACCGGTTTGAATTATCTGAAGAGCCGGTTGAAAAAACGGTCAGATCGATCCTGAAGGATATTAAGAAAAACGGCGATGCCGCGGTTTTAAAATACACGAAAAAATTCGATCATCTGAATTTGAAGAAGAAAGATTTTGGAATTTCCCGGGAACAGATCAAACAGGCCTATCAAATAGCTGATCCCAGGGTTGTGGAAAGTTTAAAGTTTGCCGCCGACCGGATTATTTCTTTTCACCAGCGTCAGAAAACAGAAAGTTGGAGTTATAAAGAGGGCAATGTTACGCTCGGACAACTGGTTCAGCCGATGGATCGAGCCGGCCTGTATGTGCCCGGAGGAAAAGCGGCTTACCCCTCTTCTCTTTTGATGAATGCGATTCCTGCTCTGGTGGCCGGCGTTCCTTCGTTGGTGGTTTGTTTTCCCTCGTTGAATGGGGAAATTAACCCCTATATTCTTGTGGCGGCGGACATCCTAGGGATTAAGGAAATTTACCCTATCGGCGGGGCCCAGGCGATTGGCGCAATGGCCTTTGGAACCCGGACCATTAAAAGAGTTGATAAAATTGTAGGTCCTGGCAATATTTTTGTAGCCACCGCCAAACGATTAGTTTACGGATGGGTCGATATTGACATGATCGCAGGGCCGAGCGAGGTCCTGGTTATTGCGGATGAGTCCGCAAATCCAGCCTATGTGGCTTCCGATCTTTTGGCCCAGGCCGAACATGATGAAAAGGCGTATCCCATTTGTTTAACTCCCTCAATGAATTTAGCCCGGGAAATAAAAAAAGAAATGGAATTGAAGTTAAAAACCATGGCGCGGAAGAAAATTGCCGGGGAGTCCATGCGGAACAACGGGATTATTTTCGTGACTGAGAATTTGGATAAAGCCATTGAAATAGCTAATCTTTTGGCTCCTGAACACCTCGAACTCGAGGTCGAAAATCCGGAAGTTTATATCAAAAAAATCAAGCATGCCGGGGCGTTGTTTCTTGGACATTTTACTCCGGAGGCCGTCGGAGATTATCTGGCCGGCCCGAACCATGTTCTTCCTACGGGCGGGACCGCGCGATTTTTCTCACCCCTTTGTGTTGACGATTTTATCAAAAAGACGAGCATTATTTCGTATTCCAGGGAGGCCCTGGCCAGGGTTTCTGATCATGTCATCCGATTGGCTAATGCAGAGGGGTTGACCGGACACGCACACTCAATGGAGATTAGAAGGAAATGAAACGCGCTCCCACAAGAGAATCTTCCGTTGAAAGAAAGACCGCGGAAACAGAAGTTCGAATCAAGTTAAACCTTGATGGGACAGGGAAGAGCGAGGTCAATTCCAGTCTTCCATTTCTAGACCATATGTTAACCCTGTGGGCAAAACATGGTTTTTTTGACCTCCACCTTAAAAGTAAGGGAGATATTGAAATTGACGATCATCACCTCGTTGAGGATATCGGCATCTCTCTCGGACGCGCCCTTGCCGAAGCGATCGGGGATAAGAAGGGAATCAAGCGGTACGGTGTGGCCTTTGTGCCGATGGATGAAGCGCTGGCTCAGGTGATTCTCGACCTGAGCGGCCGCCCTTATCTGGTTTATCAGGTCAATTTGCAGAAAAAGAAGATTAAAACATTTGATATTGATTTGATCGAGCACTTTTTTGAAGCCCTTGTCCAGAAAAGCGGGTTAACGCTTCACATTCTGGTTCCTTACGGGAAGAACCCTCATCATGTCATTGAAGCCGTGTTTAAAGCGCTTGGAAAAGCGCTCGACCAGGCCCTTCAAGTTGATCCCCGGATTAAAGGAGTTTTGTCGACCAAAGGGAGCCTATGATTGCAATTATTGACTACGGATCGGGCAATCTCAGGAGCGTTCAAAAAGCTTTTGCCAAAGTGGGATTGGACGCCATGGTCACTACCCGCGCCGAGGATCTCTTCAACGCCAGTCATCTCGTGCTTCCGGGAGTGGGAGCTTTTGCGGATTGCATGGAAAAACTGGGTTCCAGCGGTTTAACGGCGCCCCTTCTCAAGAGTATCGAGGGAGGCAAGCCTTTTTTAGGAATTTGTGTCGGATTTCAGGTTCTTTTCGCGAAAGGTGAAGAGTTTGGAATCCATCCTGGATTGAATGTTGTTCCTGGAACTGTAAAACGATTTCCGGCAACCCCTCTGAAAGTTCCCCATATTGGATGGAATCAAGTGTGTGTTCGACAGACAGAATGTCCATTATTTAAAGAGATACCAGACGGAGCTTATTTTTATTTTGACCATTCTTACTATGGCGTTCCGGAGAAAGAGGCCGATACCGCTTCCTGGACGGATTACGGAATCCGGTTTACCTCCTCCATTTGGAGAGATAACATTTTTGCATGCCAGTTCCATCCTGAGAAAAGTCAAACCGTGGGATTAAGATTTCTTCAGAACTTTGGAGGGTTGAAATGAAAATTTTTCCCGCCATCGACATTAAGGAAGGTCAATGTGTTCGTTTAAGGCAGGGAAAATTTGATCAAAAGGAGGTTTTTTCCGATGAACCTGAATCGATTGCCAGAAAATGGTTTCTTTTGGGGGCCGAATTTATTCATGTGGTAGATTTGGATGGCGCATTAACGGGATCACCCGCTAATTTTGAAACGATTCAGCGAATTTTGAAGGCGGTTCCTACGCCGATCCAGGTTGGGGGCGGGATACGCGATTTGGAAACCATTGAAAAATATTTGGCGATAGGCGTTTCACGGCTGATTCTGGGAACGTCGGTCATCAAAAACTTTGACCTTTTAAAAACGGCGGCGAAGACTTATCCCGGGAAAATTGTCGCAGGGATCGACGCCAAAAATGGGAAAATAGCGATTACCGGCTGGACGGATGTGACCGGGGAATCAGCAATCGATTATGCCAAACGACTGAGCGAACATGAAATTGCGGCCATCGTTTATACCGATATTGAAAAAGATGGAATGATGAGTGGTCCTAATTTTGCCAGAACCGAAGAGATGGCAAAGGCCATTCAGGTGCCGTTAGTGGTATCCGGCGGCGTGTCGACTCTCCAGGACATACAATTCATTTTAAAAATGGACAACATCGAAGGTGTTATCATTGGGAAAGCGCTTTATACAGGGGACATTTCCCTGGAAAAGGCCATAGCCCTCACTAAAAGCGTGCCGTGTTAACCAAAAGAATTATTCCCTGTCTCGACGTCAAAGACGGAAGAGTTGTCAAAGGGGTTGGATTTGAAAACTTAAGAGATGCAGGAAGCCCGGTTGAGGCCTCTAAGTTTTATAATGAGGAAGGAGCGGATGCTATTTGCTTTCTGGATATTACCGCCTCTCATGAAGGGCGGGGGACCTTTTTTAAAATGGTGGAGGAAACCGCGGCAGAAGTGTTTATGCCTTTAACGGTAGGGGGAGGAATCCGGTCGTTGGAGGATATCCGGCAGTCCCTTCTGGCCGGAGCCGATAAGGTGTCTATTAATACTTCCGCGGTAGAGAAGCCGGAACTTATACGGGAGGCCGCAAAACGTTTTGGAACACAATGTATCGTTGTGGCAATTGACGCAAAAAAGGCTCTTTCCGGCAAAGGATGGAGCGTTTATACTCATGGCGGCCGGCGGGAGACGGCGCTGGATGTTCTCCAGTGGGCAAAACAAATGGAGTCCATGGGCGCCGGAGAAATTTTGCTGACCAGCATGGATAGGGACGGAACCCGGGAAGGATATGATCTGGAATTAACCCGCAGCGTCGCCGAAGCTGTGCAAATTCCGGTGATTGCTTCCGGAGGAGTCGGGAGCCTTGAGCATCTCTACGAAGGACTGACCATCGGGAAAGCGGACGCTGTTCTGGCGGCGTCTATTTTTCATGATCGCCAATATCGCATTAAGGATGCCAAACAGTATTTGAAAGAGAGGGGCGTCCCGGTCCGGCCGGTATGAATGACACGATCCTAAAAAAGATAAAATTTGACGCCGATGGACTCATTCCGGCGGTGATCCAGGAATATCAGACGGGCCAGGTCTTAATGGTGGCTTATATGAATGAAGCGTCCCTGGGCCAAACCCTTGAAACAGGGGAAACCGTTTTTTGGAGCCGTTCCCGGAAGGCGCTATGGAAAAAAGGGGAAACTTCGGGAAATATCCAAACAGTCAAGGAGATTTTGCTGGATTGTGATGAAGACACTCTTTTGATTAAGGTTGATCAAAAAAACGGCGCCTGCCATACCGGCCATTTTTCCTGTTTCTATCGGAGTTGGGCCGAAGGGGAACTAAAGGAAAAGGAAGAGGATCAATCTGCCGGCCAAAATGATTTCCCGGATATTTTAAACAAAATTTCCCGGGTCATTGCTCAAAGAAAACAAAATCCGTCACCCAACTCCTATGTTTCTTCGCTATTTTCTAAGGGACAGGATGCAATTTTAAAGAAAATTGCCGAAGAATCCGGAGAAGTCATTTTGAGTTCAAAGAACCGGACGATGGCGGAAATTATATGGGAAATCGCAGATTTATGGTTTCACACCCTGGTGTTGTTGGGTTACCATGGCATTTCTGTTGATGAAATTTACCGGGAATTAGAAAAAAGAGAAGGCAAACCGGGGTTAAAAAAGTGAAGCAACTGGCTATGCCAGTGGGAACGCGGGGTTCGGGGGCATTGAGAGTAAATTTCTCGAAGGCCCCTGAATATGAATAAGTGAAGCAACTGGAGTTTCTTATGGATAAATGCTTGTTTTGTAAAATCATCAAAAAAGAAATTCCTTCGCGGATTGTTTATGAGGACGAGAAAGCCCTGGCTTTTTATGACGTGAATCCCCAGGCGCCGGTTCATATTTTGATCATTCCAAAAGTTCATAAGGAAAGTCTCCTTGATTTCCAGGAAAAAGAAGATGGACCGCTAATCGTTCATCTCTATTCAGTCGTTCAAAAAATCGTGAAAGAAAAAGGGTTGGATCAAAAGGGATTTCGTCTGGTGGTTAACACGGGAAACGATGGCGGACAAACCGTTAATCATCTTCATTTTCATTTGTTGGCCGGACGGTTTATGACCTGGCCTCCGGGGTGATAGGCTTGCCCATCCCCGGTTTCTTTAAATAGCCGTTTTTTCAGGCCATGGGAGGGAGTTTCCGTCACGGGTCAAAACGTCTCCAAGAACAGAGATAGAAAGTTGTCATTGCGAGCGAAGCGAAGCAATCTCGCCATCGTGAACCGAGATCGCCACGCACCCTGCGGGCGCTCGCGATGACAGGCAAAACAAGGAGTTGCAAATCCTATCTCTGTTCCTGGGGGATGATAGGGGGTTGACATCGAGGTTTTTGACTTGCTATACTTAAAGTTTACTTTTTCTTTATGAAATTTGAAAGAAGGGAGGGGAAAGGTGAATGCCGGTTGTAAAAGTAAAGGAGAATGAGACCTTTGAAAATGCGTTCCGAAGATTTAAAAAACAGTGTGAAAAATCCGGAATTTTCTTTGAAATCAAAAAGCGGGAACACTATGAAAAGCCCAGTATCAAAAGAAAGAAAAAAGCTATTGCCGCCCGGAAAAAATCAATTAAAAAATCTCAATTATTCGCTCGGTAGAACGCTTTGATGTCTGATTTGAAAAATAGATTAACCGAAGAAATGAAAGCGTCCATGAAAAGCGGGGACGCCTTAAAGCTTTCCGTGATTCGCATGGTCCGCTCCGCA
Source organism: Nitrospirota bacterium (assembly GCA_016178585.1). NCBI lineage: Bacteria > Pseudomonadati > Nitrospirota > Nitrospirota bacterium. The sequence continues at coordinate 45,488 of JACOTA010000030.1, read as the reverse complement.
ATTAAAAACAAGGAAATTGACCGGGGAAAGGGAACGGAGCTGGGTGACGCTGAAGTGATGGAAGTCATCGTTTCCGCCGTCAAGCAGAGGAATGATTCGATTGAGCAGTTTTCAGCAGGTAAAAGAGATGATTTGGTTGCGAAAGAAAAAGCCGAAATCGAAATCCTGCAGTCTTTCCTCCCGAAGCCTTACACCGAAGAAGAGGTTAAAGCCTTGATTTTAAAGGCTATTTCTGAAGCAGGTGCAACGGGAATCAAAGATATGGGCAAGGTGATGAAAATCCTGATACCAAAAATTCTAGGGAGGGCGGACAGCGCCGCCGCCAGCCGGATGGTGAAAGAGCTTTTGGCCTCTTAGAAAACAGAATCATTTTTTTTATCAAGAAGCGAGTTTCATTGAAATCGCAGTCAATTTCCGAAGAGATCATTTTCCGAATTCAGGAATCGATTGACATTGTTCAGTTGATTTCAGGGTATGTCAGTTTAAAAAAATCCGGGCAGAATTTTCAAGGTCTTTGTCCCTTTCATTCAGAGAAAAGTCCGTCCTTTACTGTGAGTCCGTCCAAGCAGATTTTCCATTGTTTTGGCTGCGGGAGCGGAGGTAATGTTTTTAAATTTCTGATGTTGAAAGAAGGGATGAGTTTTCCGGACGCGGTAAAGGAGTTGGGAAAAACGGCTGGAGTCCCTGTGCCTGTGGGACGGGACGAAAACCCCTCTTTAAATCAGGAACTGATTCAGGTCAATGAGTCGGCTAAAGATTATTTTCATCAGGTGTTGTTAAAAGATCCTGGCGCCGAGTTGGCTCGTGAATACCTTAAAAAACGTGGAATCGTTTACGATTCCATCAGGGATTTTTCACTCGGATATTCTCTGCCAGGATGGAATCATTGCAGCCAATTCTTAGAAAAAAAAGGGTTCACGTTGCTCCAAATGGAAAAAGCGGGTCTCATCACCCAAAATAATTCAGGGGGAGGGTATCATGACCGTTTCAGGGGGCGTTTGATATTCCCGGTTTCCAATCTTCAGGGGAAATGCATTGGTTTTGGAGGGCGGGTATTGGATCAGGCGCTTCCCAAGTACCTGAATTCGCCCGAAACGCCGGTTTATCAAAAAGGGAAAGTGTTGTATGGGCTGGATAAAACTAAAAATGAGATAGATTCGCTCATTATCGTCGAAGGTTATTTTGACGCGATCCGGCCCTTTCAAAGCGGAATTAAGAATGTCGTCGCCACTTGCGGCACGGCTTTAACCCATTATCACCTCCAACTGATACGGCGCAAGGTTCGGAAAGTTTACCTGATCTTTGACCCTGATCAGGCGGGTATCAAGGCGGCGTTAAGAACCATCGACCTATTCCTGGAAACCGGGATCAAAGCTTTTGTCGTTGTGCTTCCGGGAGGTCTGGACCCCGATTTATTTGTCGATCAATATGGAAAAGAACCCTTTGAACGGTGTCTTGAAAAAGCCGTTCCGCTATTTGATTTTGTATTGAACGCGTCGATTCAGAAAAACAGCGGTTCGGAGATCGAAGGAAAATTAGCGGTCATCGAAGAAATTCTTCCGCTCGTCAGCAGGATTTCCAACAGTGTGGAAAAATCCTATTACCTGATGAAAGTTTCAAATCAGCTTGAGGTATCGGAAAAGGACCTGAGGGAAGAATTTAAAAAACAACAGAATAAAAAGAGCCTTCATCCGCAGAAAAAAGATTTGCCTGTTAAAAAAGCGCCAACGCTTCCTTTGGAAGAGGAATATGTGATTCGTTTTCTTTTGGCTGAAAAAATCGCCCCGGACAGAATTTTTCATTATGTGAGCCCAGCTGATTTCAATGACGTTAGGGCTAAAGAAATCATGCAGGTTTTGTATGAGAACCATTCCTCTGAGGAGAAATTGAATTTCCGGAATTTTCTTGAGAAATTTTCCGGAGAGGAAAAGTTATATGATTTAATGACGGCTCTTTCCGTTAAAGAACCTGATTATGATTATCCCATTCAGGCTCTGGAAGAATCCCTGGACAGATTGATTCATAAAAGAATGATGCGGCAACGTATCGAGCTTGAAAAGGAAATTCCTTTGGCGGAAAGAGAGAAGGATCACGAGAAGGTTTCGGAAATTTCCAGACACCTGCTGAAAATCCGCGCCGGCTTGAATGAGAAGGTAAAACTTTAGGAGAGTTTATGTCTAAAGAAGAGAAATTAGAAGAAGTAAAACATTTAATTTCACTTGGAAAAGAAAAAGGGTTTCTGACCTATGAAGAGTTGAACAATGCTCTTCCGGCGGATATCCTTTCTTCCGAACAGCTTGATAATATCATGGTGATGTTTGGTGAAATGGACATCGAGGTTGTTGACTCGGCCGAAGAAGGCAGACTCCAGAGCGTGGGCGCGGAAGCAGAAGATGACGTGGAAGAGCTGGAGGAATTTGAGGAAGAATTCGTCGAAGTCGAAGATGAAAAAGAGATCGATTTAACTCCGGGAGTCTTGAGCCGAACGGATGATCCTGTCCGCCTTTATCTGAGAGAGATTGGAAGCGTTCCGCTTTTGACCCGTGAAAAAGAGATTGAAATTGCCAAGAGAATCGAGGTCGGTAAAAAAGAAGTCGCGTCCATCGTCTTTGGCATGCCTTTCGTTTTAAAAGAAATCTTTTCGCTTTCTGAAAAACTCCGGCAAAATGAAATCAGCATTTTGGAAGTCGTTACCGTGACAACCGAGGAGGATTTTGAGGAAAATGAAGAGGTCTCCGACCAGGATTATGAAGAACTTAAAGAAAAAGCCATTGCTCAAATCGGGCAGCTAAAACCACACTATAGATCCCTTCTTGAACTTTATGGAAAATTAAGGCGAGTCGGCGAGTCTTCTCCGCAGAGAAAAAAAATTAAAGGTCAAATCAAAGACCTTCGTCTCAAGATTGTCGACAAGGTCGCGACCATTAACTTTCACGCCAAGCTGATTGAAAAAATTGTCGGGGAGATGAGAAGTCTGGTTAGAGGGATCTACCAGTCCGACCGGGAAATTTCTTCTTCCAGGAGGCGTTTGGGGTGTCATCATGAAAGCGAAGTCGTTGAACTCTTTAAAAAAACGCACAAGGACAAGCGAAATTTAAAAGCGATCGAAAAGAAAACAGGTTTAAGCCAAAGTTCTCTTGAGGAACTCGAAAAACAATACCGGAATGCGAAGAAAAATATTAAAAAGATCGAAGAACAATCCTCCGTTTCAGGGGAGGAGTTACGAGAGAGCGTTCATACGCTGGATTTAGGTGAACATCGGGTCAAATTGGCCAAGAGTGAACTGGTAGAGGCCAACTTGAGACTGGTGGTCAGCATCGCCAAGAAATATACCAATCGGGGTCTTCAATTCCTGGATTTAATTCAGGAAGGGAACATCGGCTTGATGAAAGCGGTGGATAAATTCGAATATCAAAGAGGGTATAAATTCAGCACATACGCCACATGGTGGATCCGGCAGGCTATTACCCGTGCGATTGCGGACCAGGCCCGGACGATTCGAATACCGGTCCATATGATTGAAACGATTAACAAACTTATTCGCACGTCCCGACATCTTGTTCAGGAGCTCGGGAGAGAACCCGCTGCCGAAGAGATTGCCGAGAAAATGGAGCTTCCCCTTGATAAGGTTCGGAAGATCCTCAAAATAGCGAAAGAGCCGATCTCTCTGGAAACGCCGATCGGAGAAGAAGAAGACAGCCATCTTGGCGATTTTATCGAAGATAAAAAAGTCGTTTCGCCTTTGGATGCAGCCATTCGTTATGACCTTCAAAGGCAGATCAATAACGTTTTGCAAACCTTAACCCCCAGGGAGGAAAAAGTTTTACGAAAACGTTTTGGGATAGGGGAAAGCACCGATCACACGCTGGAGGAGGTCGGGCAGGACTTTGAAGTGACGCGGGAAAGGATCCGTCAAATCGAAGCCAAAGCCCTGAGAAAACTTCGGCATCCGAGTAGAAGCAAAAGACTCAAAAGTTTTGTGGAGAACCTGTGAATGTTTCCGGGCCCATAGCTCAGTTGGTTAGAGCTACCGGCTCATAACCGGTTGGTCCCTGGTTCGAGTCCAGGTGGGCCCATCAATTTTTAATTTTTGTTGAAAGGAGCTTATCCGGTGAATGAAGAAATGGGCCTATTAATTCAACTGCAGAGAATTGATACCCACTTGTCCAAGTTTAATGAGAAAGAACAGCAGTATAAAAAAAAGATAGAAATAGAAGGACAAAATCTTGAATCCCTCAAAATTAAACTCCGCGAAATACAAATCCAATTAGAAAAAACCGCCAAAGAAAAAAAAGAAAAGGAGAAGGAAACCGAGATTCAGGAACAAGGGATCCAAAAAACACAATCCCATCTTAAAGAAATCAAAAACAATAAAGAATATCAAGCTCATTTAAATGAAATCGATGCTTTGAAAAAAGGGCTTGGCGCTCTTGAAGACGTTGTGCTTTTTTTGATGGATAAAATGGAAGTTTTAAAAAACGAAGCTGCTCTTCACGAAGCCGAATTCAAAGAGCAGGAAACAAAATTTCTGGAAACGGTTAAAGAAATTGAAAAAGAAATCTCCAGGCTGTTGGAGGAAAAAAGCCAGTTCGAAGAGGAGAGAAAAAAAGTTTCAGGCCAGGCGAATAAAAAAATCCTGGCCCAGTACGAACACTTGCTGGCGAGTAAAAAAGGAACGGCTATTTTGGCATTAAATGGAACCACCTGTCCGGGCTGTCACATGAACCTTCCCCCTCAACTTATTGCGGAAGTTAAAAGAAACGATAAGATGCTGACCTGTTCTCATTGTTACAGGATTCTTTATTGGCAGGAGATCTACTTTCCTAAAACAGCCTGAGTTGTTTTAAAATGGAGTTTTGCGACCCGTCCCAGCCCCTCAATTCCTTTTTTTTTAAAAAAGCCCTTAGCCGTCAAGATCACCTGTTCAGACGCCCCTCGAGGAAGGAGCGTTTCTTCCTTTCTGGATAAGGATTCTAATCTTGACAGGAATTCCGCTCGGGCAAGCACAGAGGCCGCCGCAACGGCAATGTCCTCTTCGGCCCGGGGCCGTTGTTCGAGTGTCACCTGTTTTCCCCGCGACATGAGCGCCCTTTCAACCACTATTTTATCTCCAAATTGATCGGTTAAAGCGTAATGGCAGTCGACTTTGGAAAGAATATTTTCAATAACCCTCGCATGTCCCCAGGCCAAAAGTGAGTTGAGATTTTTCATTTTTTGATAAAGTTCGTTGTACTTTTCCGGTCCAATGACCACCACTTCCGCCGATAGCGCGCGTTGACGAATGAGAGGGGCCATCGCTATTATTTTTTTATCTGCCATTTTTTTACTGTCTTTAACCCCTGAAGCGGCCAGGTCTTCCCCGATACTTTTATTGAGGCAGACCCCGGCAATGACGAGTGGACCGAAATAATCCCCTTTTCCTGATTCGTCTGTTCCAATCCAGGTTTCTTTTTGTTTCATAATAGGTGACTTTTAATGGAGAGGAAAAGAAGAAAAAAGTAATTAAGATAGCCCATAAGCCGAATTCTGTTCCCGGTTACGCGACCCAGGCGATGATCATTTCTCTAGGAAAACAGTTACCTGTTTTCTCGTGCGACCTAACCCGGAAGCTTTAGACGGGTCATCCCATGCTTCCCTATTTGGTCTTGCTCCAGGCGGGGTTTTCAAAGCCAGCCAGTCACCTGGCTGCCGGTGAGCTCTTAACTCGCCTTTTCACCCTTACCTCTTTTTTCAAAAAGGCGGTTTTTTTTCTGTTGCACTTTCCTTCCTGTTGCCAGGACTGGATGTTATCCAGCGCCATGCCCTGTGGAGTTCGGACTTTCCTCTCTCCCCTATGAGAAGTGGGGGCCTGTCAGCAAGCAATGCTTCCAATGCCCCCACACCCCGCGGTCAGATCAAGCAAAGCTTAATCTGACCTTTAAAAGGGAGAGCGATCATCTGGGCTATCTTAATCTCTTAACTGACCTCTTCTCAACAGGTCAGGTTTTTCAATCATTTTCTCAATTTAAGAGACGAATCCGATGCGATTAAACGGCCAAAAACGAAACATGGCTTTGGCTTTTACATTTTGCATAGGAACCAATCCCCAAATATGGCTATCGTGGCTGTTATTCCGGTTATCTCCCAGGACAAACAGATAATCCTTGGGAACCTGAATCAGTGCCATGTGGTAGCGGGGATGTTCTTTGATATAACTTTCGTCAATCGGCCTGTTGTTGACGTAAACCTTTTCATCTTTAATTTCAATCGAGTCTCCTTCGATCCCGATGACACGCTTCACGAAAGGGATCGACGGGTTATCCGTAGCCTGGCTTGGCGGTGTAAAAATGACAATTTCACCTTCTTTTGGCAACCTGAAATGATAGATAAATTTGTTGCTGAAAAACCGGTCCCCAATAGCGATGGTTGGTTCCATGGACCCGGTCGGGACAACAAAAGCTTCTACGACGGTCACCTTAATCACCATAGAAAGGACAAAAGCAATAAGTAAACTTTGTCCATATTCCAGAAACTTTTTGACAAAACGATTTTTTCCCATAGTTTGGGTTAAACCTTCGCAGTATGAGTAAGGATTCTTTTTGTTCAGCGATTCTAAAGTTTCAGGATAAAACGGGCTCTCTGAGTTTATAACCCATGGGTTTAATCGTAATCAAATCATTTTCGAGAATGGGAATTTTCGCCCGGAGCCTTCGGACATGAACATCTACCGTTCGGGTAGGATCGTCAGAAACATGTCCCCAAATTTCTTTTAAAATGGTCTGACGAGACTGAACTTTGCCCATGTGTTTAATGAAAAATTCAAGAAGGGAGAACTCCTTGGGTGTCAACCAGACCTCTTTCCCGTCATGCCAGACCTCGTGTTTCTCAGAATCCATGAATAACTTTTCTCCATAGGTTGTTTGGGTCTGCGGCTGCTTGGATTTAACCGGGATTCTTTTAAGGACGGCCCGGATCCTGGCGACCAATTCCTGGGGTTCAAAGGGTTTTGCAAGGTAATCATCCGCGCCATGTTCAAACCCGGAAAGGCGGTCTTTTAAGGTATTTCTGCCTGTGATAATGATAATCGGAAGATCAGCCGTTTTTTTGGATTTTCGGATAAATTTTGGGATTTCAAGGCCCTCCATATCGGGGAGACCGATATCCAGTAAAATTAAATCGGGAACGACCTGTGAGATTTTTTTTAAAGCTTCAGCCCCCGTTTTTGCCAGAATCGGATAATACCCTTCCTTCACCAAAATCGTGATAATGAGGTCGGATACTAAAGTTTCATCTTCAATAATTAAAATATTTTGTGACATTTGAAGTCTTCCTTTTTAAAAGGTTTCGTTGTTAATTTTATAAATAAGATTTACCTGAAGTTGGTAAATTGCATATCAATTCCAAAGTCCTTTTTCTTTAAGAGAGCGATAACACTTTGCAAATCATCCCTGCTTTTCGCTGAAACCCGAACTTGATCCGCCTGAATTTGGGATTGGACTTTAAGTTTGGAATTTTTAATTTCTTTGATCATCTCTTTTGCCGCCTCAACGGGAATCCCCTGTTGCAGGGTAACTTTTTGCCGCACTGTTTTTCCAAGGGCCTCTTCGAGTTTTCCGTAAACCATCGCCTTTAGCGAGATATTCCGTTTAATCAATTTTGACTGGAAAATATCGATAACGCTTTTTAGTCTATAAGCATCGTCGGAGGTGATGGTCATCTCCTCTTTTTCAAGGGTGATATCACTGATGCTGTCTTTAAAATCGAACCGTTGACGGATCTCTTTCATCGCCTGGTCGATGGCATTTTTTAATTCCTGGAGGTCCACCTTGGAGACAATATCAAATGAATTCTGATCTGCCATAGTTTTATTCCTATACCTGCCTGTGAAAACAATTATTCTTGTATTTTGTTACGTTTTATTCTGTTTTGGAAAAACCTTTGATACCTGATGTTAACATGATCAGCCCAAAGAATGCCAGTATTTTTATATTAAAAAAAAGCGGATGAAAGCTTTCGCCGATCATGAGGTCTCTTAAGATTTCAACGCCATAAGTGAGAGGGTCTATCGTGGTAAGGAGGTCCATCCAGGGAGGTAGATTTTGGATCGGAAACATGGCCCCGCTTAAAAAGAACATGGGAAGCATTATAAAATTGGTAATTAAAGTAAAGCCCTGCATGCTTTTCATCCTGGTGGCAATCGCGATTCCCATGGAGGTGAGGATAAATGAGACAAAAAACATGGCCGGAACGAGCTCTAAAATCGTCATCCACGGAAGATGAAGCCGGATCAAGGGGGCGAAAACAAGCATGAGACAACCCTGGAACATGGAGACTGTGCTGCCCCCCAAAGTTTTCCCAACGGTGACAGCCCATCTTGAAATTGGCGCTACCATGACTTCTTTTAAAAAACCGACTTCCCGATCCCAGACGATGGAGATGGCCGAAAAGACTGAGGTAAAGAGAAGCGTCATCGCGATGACGCCGGGATAAATAAAGTGCTGGTAGTCCTGACCGGGTTTGCCAAAGCCTGTATTCAAAGAGCCAAAACCCCGGCTTAGACCCGTCCCCAGGATGAGCAGATATAACGCGGGTTGAACGGTGGCGCCGATCATTCTTGGCTTGTCGCGGAAAAATTTCCGGACATCTCTCAGCCAAATGATATAAATCCCGTTTAAATTTTGGTTCATTCCAAGCGCCGCCCTTTGATGCGGTGTCTGGCCCTCATGAGGGTTCTTCGGTCAGCATCTTCCGGACGGATGCTGTGGCCGGTTAAATTTAAAAAAACGTCATCCAGGGTTGGACGCCGGACATTAATAGAGGTAATTTCAAAGGGGGCCTCTTTTATAAAGCGGGGAAGAAATTCTTCCCCCATTCCGATTTCAAATAAAAGGGATCCGTCTTCTTCCGTCACCTCAAGCTGGTATTTTTCTTCGATAAATTTCTTTGCCTTTTCTGCATCGGCGGTTTTAAAAAGGACGTGGTCACCTGAGGTTTTCTTCTTTAAATCGTGAGGCGTTTCGAGGGCGATCATCTCTCCATGATCCATAATGGCAATCCGGCCGCAATGTTCCGCCTCATCCATGTAATGGGTTGTTAAAAAAATGGTCAGATTTTCCCTTTCCTTGAGCTCGTGGATGTAGCCCCAGATATGAGCCCGGCTTTGAGGGTCCAGCCCCAGCGTCGGTTCGTCTAAAAAAAGAACTCTGGGGAAGTGGAGGAGGCCCCGGGCAATTTCCAGACGCCGCTTCATCCCCCCTGAAAAAGTGTTGATGAGATCATTTTTCCTCTCTTCAAGGCCAGTGAGTTTCAGCAGCATCGCCATTCGCTCTATTTTTAGTTTTTTCGGGATATTGTATAACCGCGCATGAAAGTCCAGGTTTTCCCAGGCGGTGAGTTTTTCGTCCAGGCTCGGGTCCTGAAAAACAACGCCAATTGATTTCCGGACCGCGTGAGGAAATTCAACCACGTTAAATTGGTTTAAAAAAATTTCTCCGCCGGAAGGTTTGAGTAAAGTGCAGAGCATGTTGATGGTTGAGGTTTTCCCCGCGCCGTTGGGTCCCAGGAAGCCAAACACTTCGCCGGCTTGCACCGTGAAAGAGAGGTCCTTGACCGCGAGGACGACCCGGTTTTTTAACCGGTACTCTTTTCTCAAATGTTTCACCGTAATCATATTCATCAAAGAGTGGCTTTACTTGTTCAAGGGCGGAAACGCCTGGATAATTTCTGTCCCTTCCGGAGGAGTAAAAGTAAACAGCGGGTCTTTAAGCCCCGGATTAACCTGAGCCTTTGAAAAGGAAAACGAAGATGAATTTTGGTTGGTCTGAACCAAACGAAGTTTTTGAATCAGGTAAGTGGAAGGGTCGATTTTAACTTCAATCTTTTCCAGGTTTTCATCTTTTTGCCTCGGGATGAGGAGGAGCTCGTACCCGGTTGAATGTTTCGCTTCCTGGCGGGTAATGTTAAACTCTTTACCCAAAATGGCTTCTCCCGATAGCAGCCGAACTGGAAGTTTGGACTCCTGGTCCTTTGAAAAAATTCCCTTAATGGCCTGATGTTGATCCGGCAGGTAGGTGATAAGCTGGTTCCCGTTGATAAAGAGTTCCTCTTTTTTCGGATGACGATAAACCAGTTTCATTTTATCTCTTTTTTTTAAAAAAAGGTCTCCCGTATATTTAACCGGCGTCTTAAAATCCTGGATCACCGTTTCCTGTTCAAAGGAGGCCTGGAGATCTTTCAGGTTTTCATAAGCGCTCTGAATCTTTGAGATTAACACGTCGAGAGGAAGGGGTTCGCCAACAGCTTGAAATGGAAAAAGTGCCAGAAAGATGAGTAACAGTCCCTGAATCATTTTTTGTCCTTTATGCGTCTATTCATCCGAATCTTTTTTAATTAAAACTTCCCGCTGTTTTCCGCCTTTAATCGGGCTGACAATACCATCTTCCTCCATCATTTCAATCATCCTGGCCGCTCGTGGATACCCGACTCTCAACCTTCTTTGGATCAGGGACGCAGAAGCCTGGCCCGTTGTGATGACAAGTTCCCTGGCCTTTTCATAAAGGTCGTCCCTTTCTTCGATCCCGTTAATCTTATCCTGTTCGGCGACCGAAGGAAGTTTAAATGCTTCATAATCCGGTTTTTCCTGAGCCTTGATAAAAGAAACCACCTTTTTAATTTCTTCCTCGCTGACGTACGGGCCATGAATCCTCGTAATTCTGCCGGTTCCAGGCACCAGAAAAAGCATGTCCCCTTTCCCAAGGAGCTGTTCGGCGCCATTTGCGTCCAGGATCGTTCTCGAATCGGTTTTAGAGGAAACCTGGAAAGAAATACGGGCCGGAAAGTTGGCTTTGATCACACCCGTTAAAACATCCACGGAAGGTCTCTGCGTGGCCAGAAGCAAATGGATTCCCGAGGCTCTTCCCATTTGAGCCAGCCGGCCGATGGAATCTTCGACTTCCCGCTGAGAGGTCATCATCAAATCGGCCAGTTCATCGATGATAACGACCAGGTACGGCATGATTTCCGGAAGAGATCCGTCGGTTCCATCGGGTTTTGGCGGCCTTTTTTTCTGGGCGGGTTTGAGCCTCCGATAACCCTCGATATTACGCACTCCGGCTTCCGCCAGAATCCGATACCTTCTTTGCATTTCCATGACGACTTCCTGCAATCCTTTCGCGGCCTCGCGGGGCTGCGTAATGACAGGTTTAATTAAATGGGGAATATCGTTATAGGTGGTAAGTTCCAGCATTTTTGGGTCAACCATCATCATCTTCAAATCGCCTGGACGGGTGGAAAACAACAGGCTAAGCACCATGGCATTTAAAGCGACGCTTTTCCCCGAGCCGGTGGCGCCGGCCACCAGGAGGTGCGGCATCTCCGTGAAATCGGCCGTGACCGGCTGGCCGGAGATGTCTTTTCCAAGGTACAAAGGAAGTTTTATAGAAGAAGTGATATTCGGCGTAATCAAATGTTTTAGAGACACCGTTTCACGGACGCGGTTGGGGATTTCAATCCCGACCGCCGATTTCCCGGGAATCGGCGCGACAATTCTGACGCTCATGGCCTTCATGGCCAGAGCCAGATCATCCGACAGATTGGTGATTTTATTGACCTTAATTCCCGGGGCAGGTTCGAATTCATAAAGCGTTATGACCGGTCCGGGATGAACAGCGGCCACTTTTCCTTCAATTCCGAAATCGAGGAGCTTTTTCTCCAAAAGTTGTGCGTTTAAGACCAACTCTTCCTGAGTCATTTTTTCCTGAACCGCCGGCAGATCATCTAAAAGCGTTAGTGGAGGGAGCTGGTAATCTCCTTTTGCGGGTAAAAAAGGGAGGGGTTCCTGTTTTGCCTCTTCTTTCTCTGGAAAAGAACGGGCCGGCGTCGTTTCAATAATTTTAGGTTTTGATCTGGGTAACAGGCTTTTTCCGGCCTGCCGCGCGTTTTCCTTTAAGGTTTTTGTTCTTTTAAAAGAAAGGGCTAAAAATTTCCGAACGCGGCTAAAAAAAGCGGAGCAATTTCCGGCGAGTCGAGATCCAAAAGTCCAGGGAGAAAAATGGGTTAAAAACATCACCGATAGAAGGAAAAGAGAAAAGGAGATCAAATAACTGCCGAGCGCTCCGAAATACCGGATAAAAAGGGCCGTTTCCATTTTTCCGAGCAGTCCCCCCGTTTCGCGAACCATAATCCATTCACCCGAAAAAGAGGGCCACCTGGGAATCAACAGATTCAAAACGGCGGGGAGAGAGAAGAAAAGACCGGTTGTTCCCGCGGAGTTCCATTTATTAAAGAAGGGTTCTTCTTCCAGGTTTTTAAATTTTTTCCATCCAAACATGAAGAGGTACAAAGGGAGCAGGTACGAAGAAACGCCAAAAAGCGAAAGGAATCCGTCCGACACATAGGCTCCCGTTACACCCATTAAGTTCGAAGGGGAAAAGCCGTCCGAGGTCGTGAAGGAAGGATCCTGGGGATTGTATGAGACAAGGCTGGTCAGAATGAATAACGTGAAGGTGAAATAAACAACCCCTTTAATTTCGTTTTTTCTTTTCTTCTTCATCAATTCAGGGCCAATCTTTAAGTCATGAACGTTGAGAAGGAGGCGTCCCTTATCAACGGCTCAGGGTTATAGATTTTACATTTCCAGGATAATGGGGATTATCATGGGTCTTCTTTCCATCTGCTTGAAAATATACTTTCCTGCCATTTTTTTTACCATTCCCTCGACAGCGATCCATTCCGATTTGACTTCCGGGTTCAGTTCTTCCAGCATTTTGGAAACCATTAATTTTAATTCGGCAAAAAGACCATAGGCTTCTTCTTCCGATACAAAACCTTTTGAGATAATTTCAGGTCCCGAGACCAGATCGCCTGTTCCTTTATTAAGGCTAATCATTAAAACAATAATTCCGTCCTGGCCAATATGTTTCCGGTCCCGAAGAACAAAGTCAGCGACGTCTCCCACACCTTTTCCGTCGACAAAAACCCTTCCTGTCGGAACCTTGGCCGTTTTTTCCCATTGATCTTCCCGCAGTTGAACGACATCGCCGTCTTCCATCAGGACAATATTTTCCTTTTTAATTTCGAGGCTTTCAGCAATCCTGGCGTGATGAAGAAGTTGGCGGTATTCTCCGTGAATCGGCATAAAAAACTTGGGCCTGACCAGGTTAATCATCATTTTCAGTTCCTCTTGACTGGCATGACCTGAAACATGAATGTCAGAAACGCGTTCGTAAACGACCTGGGCGCCCCGGCGGAAAAGATGGTTAATGATTCGGCCGATGGCTCTTTCGTTTCCCGGAATGACCCGGGAAGAAAGGAGAACGGTGTCCCCTTCTTTGATATGAAATTGCTTATGTTCATCAATCGCCATTCTAAAAAGGGAGGAAAGGGGCTCCCCCTGACTTCCGGTGGTGAGGAGGACAATTTGATCGTCAGGAAAATTGTGAAGGTTGTCTAACTTCATCCAGGTGTCAGCCGGTATTTTCAGGTAACCCAATTCCGACGCGATCTGCGTATTCTTCACCATGCTTTTTCCCGAAATAAAGACTTTTCGTCCGGAAATGACGGCAGCGTTAACCGCCTGCTGGATCCGGTGAATGTTAGAAGAGAATGTGGCAATAATAATTCTGGATTTTGTCAGGCAAAATATCTCTTCAAAAGCTTTTCCGACGACCTTTTCCGACAGGGTATATCCTGGACGTTCTGCATTGGTGGAATCGGACAAAAGCGCTAACGTCCCTAAATCGCCATATTCCCCCAGCTTCTGAATATCCGTTCGTTCGCCATCCACCGGGCTCTGGTCGATTTTAAAGTCACCGGTATGAATAACTCTCCCAACGGGTGTGGCTATCCCCAGGGCCACGCCGTCAACGATACTATGGGTGACCCGGATAAACTCAATTTTAAAAACCCCCAGGGTAACGATTCCCCGCGGTTTGACAGGATTTAATTCGACACCGGTTAAATTTTTTTCCTTGAGTTTTGCGGAGATGAGCCCGATGGTTAACGGGGTGGCATAGACCGGGGCGCTTAAAACGGACAACAGATAGGGAAGGGCGCCGATATGGTCTTCATGCCCGTGAGTAATCACAATCCCCCGGATTTTAGCGGCATTGGCCTTTAAATACGAAAAATCAGGAATAACGACGTCTATGCCCAGCATCTCCTGATCGGGGAACATAATGCCGGCATCCACGACAATGAGATCCTCATCATATTCATAGACCATCATATTCATTCCAATTTCCCCGAGGCCCCCCAGGGGAATAATGGAGAGGGCTTTTTTACCGTTGAGTTCAGCGGGAGGCGCGGAGTTTAAAATCGGCTGTTCCATAGGGGTTTGATAGTATCATGGCAAGGTTCTTATTTCAATGTTGCGAAAAGTCCCTGGAATAGGCTATTTTGGAGTGCATTATGCCTGGCCGTTGAGAAGAGTTCCAGGTGCAAGGCCGCAGGAACGAGACAACCGGAATGCACACAACAGTCCATGAGGATTGCCGAGCGACGAGAACGCAGCAGATGGGCTCTTATCAACGGATCAGGGACTGTAAACGAAAAAGGAGAATCAAATGGGAGATCTAATTAAAGGGGATTTGGTGAGGCACGAACGGTTTGGCGCTGGCCGGGTGGAAGAGACGTCAGGTTACGGCGACAACCAGCGATGCATGATTTATTTTCCCCGGAATGACAAACACACCTCGATTGCCAGGGAACAGCTTCAAATCCTCACCGAAAGCGAATCGGCGGCCTATGAAATGGTGAAACTGGCGATGGATGAAATTCGTCGGGAGGAATTGCCCCAGGTGGAACTGATGGACCGGTGGCAGGGGGGAGAATTGATTATCAAATCTTCAAATCCGGATTTGGAGCCGAAGAAAATTCCTCTGGAGGCTTTTTTCCACAAGTTTGTGATGATTCGGGACCGGCTCAGGGTGATGGAACAGCAAATCAACGCGCATAAAAATCTATTAGATAGTGAAAAAGTTCAACTTCAGCAGTATATTACCCGAATTTACGGTTCCCTGACGACATTCAATATCCTGTTTAAAAATAAGGCGGATCATTTTGTCGGCCAAAAAGGGGAAGATTAAATCCGATGAGGTTGGTCGTCAAAGACATTAAAGAGTATTTTGGAGCGCAAGACCAGCGATAGACTTCGCACCCACTTATTAATCATGTCATTGCGAGCACCGAAGGGTGCGTGGCAATCTTATCGTAAAGTCTTGAGATTGCTTCACTTTGTTCGCAATGACAGCTTTCTAACTCTGTTCTTGGGTCGGGCCCTGGATCTAGGCATGGGAGAGGGAAGAAACGCTGTTTATTTGGCGAAACAAGAGTACGAGGTAGAGGGTGTCGATATCTCCTCCAATGCCGTTCAAAAAGCGGTATCATCCGGCCAATCTCAAGGAGTTCAAGTAAATGGAATAGCCGTAAAACCTCAATAATAAATATCAAGGATAAATCTTACTTGACTCCTGGGAGAAGTAGAGACTGTCTGAATTTCATTATTTTACTTTACTTTATGTCATAATGACACTATACTGTATTCAATTATGACATATTTCCCAAGAGATATCCTTCAATCGATTAGCCGGGCGCTTCATGATATGCCTGTCGTGGTAATTACAGGAATGAGGCAAACGGGAAAGAGCACGTTTCTTCAGCAACAAACAGAGTTTCGGGGGAGAAAATATGTCACGTTAGATGACTTCGCGCAACTGGCCGCCGCGAAAGAAGACCCTGACCTATTTATTAATACCGGCGAGCCGCTTACGATTGATGAAGCCCAGCGTTGTCCTGAACTGTTCGTCGCCATTAAACGGGCGGTGGATCGAAAAAGAAAACCTGGCCAGTTTATCCTTTCCGGTTCCGCGAATTTTCTTTTAATGAAAAATATTTCCGAGAGTCTCGCCGGCAGGGCGATTTACTTTAATATTCACCCCTTTACACGGCGTGAAATTCATTCCAGAACTTCCTCAACCCCGTTTCTAAAACGTTTTTTTCAAAACCGGAGTCTCGCAGGATTAAACGAAGTCACTCCTGTTTCTCTTTCCGATATCGTCAAAGGCGGCATGCCGTCTGTTTCTATTGGAAAGCTCCAGGATAAATTCAACTGGTTCAAAGGATATGAACAGACCTATCTGGAACGTGACATCCGCGATTTAAGCCGAATCGGGAATATTCTTTCATTCAGAGAGCTCCTTCATCTGGCCGCCCTGAGAACCAGCGGTATCTTGAGCCTGAGCGAATTGGGAAGAGACGCTCGCCTGACCACGGCAACGGTCAGCAACTATCTTTCCATTATGGAAGTGTCGTGTGTTTTTTACCGCCTTCCCCCCTATCTTAAAAACCGGGCCAGCAGGCTGATCAAGTCTCCTAAATTTTATCTGGGAGATTCAGGATTGGCCTGTTTCCTCGCGGGAATTCAAGACCTGTCGGAAGATCCTCTTAAAGGGTCCCTGATCGAAACGTACGTCGCGCAAAATATTGCGGGAATTCTAGATTCCACCTGGCCGCGGGCAAATCTTTTTTTCTGGAATATCCAGGGGCGGCATGAGGTGGACTTTATTGTTGAAGAAGGGAATAGATGTCTTGCCATTGAAGTTAAAGGATCGGGACGTTGGGAGAAAAACGACCTGGCCGGTCTAAAATCTTTTATGGCCTCAACGCCCCAGTGCATTGGAGGAATACTTGCGTATAATGGCACGACAGCGGTAGACCTTGGAAATAAGCTATGGGCCATTCCGCTGGAGATACTCCTTTCCTGAAAATAATCTCTCCGAGAGAATCCTGGAGTTTCTTGAAAGAGCCATTGAAATAAGTGATGATGATCGCTTCCTTTTACTGAGGAAAAAGACCGGTAATTGGACTATACTTATACCAGGGAGATTTAAGGATGTCTGTTTATGATCCACAGCCTATTTCGCCAAATGCCATGCGGGTTTTAGAAAAACGGTATCTGGCCCGCGACGGAGCGGGGAAGGTCATTGAAACACCCGATCAACTTTTTCGCCGAGTTGCCAAAAATATCGCCCAGGCAGAGTTGAACTATCCTTCTGGAAATGCCGAAAACGCCGAAGAAGCCTTTTACCGGATCATGGCCAACCTGGAGTTTTTGCCTAATTCTCCCACCCTGATGAATGCCGGCCGGGACCTTCAACAGCTTTCCGCCTGTTTTGTCCTTCCGGTTGAAGATTCCCTTGAAGGTATTTTTGAAACGCTCAAGCAGGCGGCCTTAATCCATAAAAGCGGTGGGGGAACCGGTTTTTCTTTTTCCAAACTTCGTCCGAAAAATGATTTTGTCAAGTCGACGGGAGGGGTAGCCTCCGGCCCGATTTCTTTTATGAAGGTGTTTAACGCTTCGACGGAAGAGATCAAGCAGGGAGGGACGCGGCGCGGGGCCAATATGGGGATCCTTCAGGTGGACCATCCCGATATTCTCGATTTTATCCGGTGCAAGGATGACCTTAAAGAAATCACCAATTTTAATATCAGCGTTGCGATCACCGACCGGTTTATGGAAGCCATACGTAAAAAGAAGTCGTACGGTTTAATCAATCCCCGTTCGGGAAAAAAAGTCGGGCAGTTAGACGCCGGAAAGGTGCTCGACGAAATCGCCCGTCATGCTTATCGAACGGGAGAACCGGGTATTTTTTTCATTGATATTGCCAACAGGACTAATCCTACCCCTCACATCGGTAAAATTGAAGCAACGAATCCCTGCGGAGAACAGCCGCTTCTGCCGAACGAATCGTGTAACCTCGGCAGCTTGAATCTGGAGGGGCATTTAAAAAAGATAGAGGGCCGTTTTGAAATCGACTGGAGCCATCTCGAACGTTCGATTCGAACGGCGGTTCATTTCCTGGATAATGTCATCGATATGAACAAATATCCTATTCCCGCCATTGAAACTCTAACCAAAGCAAACCGGAAAATCGGCGTCGGGGTGATGGGGTTTGCCCGTGTGCTTTACAAGATCGGGATTGGTTACAATACCGAAAAAGGAATCGAAACAGGAAGAGAAGTGATGAAGTTTATTCAAAAAATCGGATATGACGCGTCCTGCTGCCTGGCTTCAAACCGGGGTGTTTATCCCAACTGGAAAGGGTCCCGCCACGAAGGTTCTGGCCTTGTGGTTCGCAATGCCTATGTGACGACCGTCGCTCCCACCGGGACGATTAGCATGATTGCCGATACCTCGGGAGGATGTGAGCCCGAATTCAGCCTGGTCTGGTTTAAAAATGTGATGGAAGGGGAACATCTTCCTTACGTGCAGGATTATTTTATCGAAGTGGCTAAAAATGAGGGATTCTGGAGCGACCGTTTGATTGACAAGATTGTTGCCAATTATGGATCTGCCAAAGGGGTTCGTGAAATTCCGGAAAAATGGCAGGACGTTTTTGTCACCTCCCATGATGTCGGGCCGGAATGGCATGTCCGGATGCAAGCGGCTTTTCAGGAAAATACCGACAGCGCTGTTTCTAAAACGATAAACCTTCCGGGCCGCTCGACCGTGGAAGATGTTAAAAATGCCTTTTTACTGGCCTATGATTTAAATTGTAAGGGGATTACCGTTTATCGGGACGGGAGCCGGGAGGAGCAGGTCATGAACATAGGCCGGGCCAAAGGAGAGTTGCCCGATGTATTGCCGTCGCGGAGAATCCGGGTGGAGGTCGAAGGGGAGGACCCCTTTTATGTTCATGCCTCCTTGTTGAATGGAAAGCCGGTTGAGGTGTTCTGTTCCCCGGCAACTGAAGCGATCCTTGTTTATACCAGCCGGTTGACCTCCCATATGCTTCGAAGGGGTTTTTCGGTAAAAGAAATGATTAAAGACCTGGAAATGGCCAATTCTCAATGTTCTCACCCGGCCCCTTTGTGGACCGCCTACCGGGAAGGTCTGGAAGCCCTCTTAACAGGTTCAAGCTCACCTTCGATTCTCGAAGGCTATAAGACAACGGTCAAAACAGAGTCCGGGACGGTTTATATCCATCTCTATTTAAAGGACGGAAAGCCGGTAGAGCTTTTCTTCCTTCCGGCTCCTCAAACAAAACATCGGGAAATTTTTGACCTTTGTTTTATGTTAACCTCCCTTTGTTTAAGGGAAGGGGTCTCCTTTGACCGATTGATGAAGTGGTTTGACCGTGCAAATGCCCGGCACGGGCATGTTTCAACCGAATTGGGGGCCCTGAGGCGCGGAATCGACCAGATTTACCGGTTAATCGGGGGGAAAGAAGGTCAGCAAAAACTTTCCTGTCCGGTTGGCGGTTGTGAAGGCTTCCTGATTTTTGAAGAAGGGTGCCTCGGTGGCAAGTGTATGATTTGCGGACATAGCGCCTGCGTGTAATTTCTGCGTTTTCCCGACCTTTTTCTTTTCTAACCCCGGCTGTTTTCCTCCTTAAAATTGTGACTTTCTGAATTCTATTTCTTGTCATCATTTTTTTGTCATTTTATTCTTGACTTTACCTATTCTGGGTGTATACTCCGCTTTGTGGGTAAAAGTGGGGTAAAGTGGGATGTTTATCGGCCAGTTTGAATACAACATAGACGATAAGGGAAGAGTTAATATTCCCGCGAAATTCAAAGAAAAACTGGTGAGCAAGAAAAAGGAGACCACTTTAATCATTGCCAGAGATCTGGATCACTGTCTTTCGGTTTATCCGGAGGCCGAATGGCTAAAAGTGGCTGAAAAAATCCAAAATCTTCCCCGGGTTGAAGAAGATATTCAGCGGTTTGCCCGGTTTATTTTTTCGACCGCGGAGGAATGTCCCATCGACAAGCAGGGAAGAATCCTTTTGTCAGGTGACTTAAGGCGTTATGCCAACCTTGATCGGGAAATTGTCTTCTTGGGGCACTTTCATAAGTTTGAAATCTGGAATCGTGAGACGTGGAGATCCCAGGAAACAGTTAACGCAAGCCCGGAAACTCAAAACCGAATGAAGCAATTGTTAATTAAATTGGGATTTTAATGCTCACCCATATTCCGGTCTTAGTCAATGAAGTGGTTTCTTATTTAAATGTGGGGCCCGGGAAAAGATACCTCGACTGCACGGTAGGAGCTGGAGGACACAGCGAGGCAATCCTTGAAAAATCCTCCCCTGATGGTTTTTTGTGGGGATTGGATAAAGACCGGACGGCCCTTACATTGGCCGAAGAACGGCTGAGTCAGAGGTTTCGGGGGAGATATCATCTGTTTCATGCCGATTTTAAGGATTTTCAGACCGTGATCGATCTGGAAATAAAAGGCGTTGTTCATGGCGTCATTGCGGATCTGGGCGTCTCTTCGATGCAGATCGGTCAGCCGGAGCGTGGGTTCAGTTTTCGGGAAAGCGGTCCCCTCGATATGAGAATGGATCAATCCAGTTCGCTTAAAGCCTCTGATTTAATTCAAAATTTGTCCGAAAAACAAATGAATGAACTGATCAGGACCTATGGGGAAGAGCGCTATTCGAATCGTATTTCAAAGGCCATTGTGAATGAACGTGAAAAAAACCCGATCTTGACCACCGTGCAATTGGCTGAACTTATTAAAAAAAACGTTCCTCCGGTCTACCGGTATGGAAGAATTCATCCAGCCACCCGCACTTTCCAGGCGCTTCGGATTGTCGTAAACCGGGAGTTGGAGGCGCTTTCCGATTTCATAAAAAATATCTTTCAATATCTGACGATCGGAGGCCGGTTGGCGATCATTTCATTTCATTCCCTGGAAGACCGGATTGTAAAACGAACCTTTCTGAGCCTGGTTCAAAAGACAAAAAAAGATCCCGAGTTCCAATGGACTAAAAAACCGATTTGCCCGTCTCTTGACGAGGTCCGGGAAAATCCAGCTTCACGCAGTGCAAAGCTTAGAGTTATCGAAAGGAGAGTATGAGAAACAGAAAGTCCCTGATCTTTGTCTATGTTAGGTGTGGCGTTCTCGTCTTTGGAGGCGTGTTAGGCTACCTGGCTTATCAGATTCATGTGGTAAAGCTGGGTTACGAAATGAGCCAGATGCAAAAAGAAAAAAAAGCGCTTGAGCGAATTCATACCGAACTCCAAATTGAAACTGCGAGCCTTGCTTCCCTGGAACGGATTGAACAGATCGCCGTGACCCGCCTGGGGATGTCCCCTTCCTCGACCGGCCAAAAAATCATGGTGACGGAACTGGATCAAAATAAGAAAAGGCCTTCTGTCGAGTTAGCCGAAAGAGAAATCGAAAAAAGTATTTTTAAATGAAAAAGGATCGCCTAAAAGAAAGGACGCCTCCTCGACCTTACTTCTTCAGAACGGGTTTGATCGTGTTTTTTTTTCTTTTCGGGATCGGGCTTTTAACCTCCAGGCTGATTTATTTACAGCTTTTTATCACACAAAATCTCTCTAAAAAGGCAACCCGCCAGCACCAGAAAACCGTGGTCATAGAAGGGGAACGGGGAAAAGTTCTCGATCGAAATGGAAGAATTCTGGCCGCCAACCTGGAAGTTCCTTCCCTGTATGCCATTCCTTCTGCCATTAAAAATCCTTCGACAGTCGCCGGGGAATTGTCTTTGATTGTTGATCAGCCGAAGTCCTTTCTCGTCAAGAAACTGACGGAAGAAAAGTCCTTTGTCTGGATTAAACGAAAAATCACCCCTGAAGTTTCTACTGCGATTGATAATCTGGGCTTCGACGGAATAGGGATCATGATGGAATCCGAAAGGTTTTACCCGAAAAAACATCTCATGGGGCATATCCTGGGGTTTGTGGGCGCGGAAAATAAGGGACTGGAAGGGATTGAAAAGCAATACGAAGCGGTTTTGCAGGGAAAGAAGGTGTCCGTTACGCTCGAGCGAGACGCCCGGGGAGAGGATATTTTCCCAAAGAGATTAGACTACCGGTTCCCGAAAAAAGGAGAAGACCTCACTTTAACGATTGACGAAGTGATTCAGTACATTAGTGAAAAAGAACTGGATGCCATGATGCAGGAAACCCGCGCCGATAGCGGGACAGTCATTGTCATGCAACCCAAAACGGGGGATATCCTGGCCTGGGTGGTTCGCCCTGATTTTAACCCGAATTCAGTTAGTGCGTACTCGCCGTCAGACTGGAGAAACCGGGGGATTACCGATTCTTATGAGCCCGGGTCGACTTTTAAAATCGTGACCGCGTCGGCCGCCCTCGAAGAAAAAGTGGTTTCTCCATCAGAGGCGATTTATTGCGAAAACGGATCTTTTGACATTGATGGAAAACCGATTCATGATCACGCCAAAGAGGGGATGCTGACTTTTACCCAGGTTATTCAGAAATCCAGTAACATTGGAACCGCTAAAGTCGCTCTCCGCCTTGGAGAGAAAAAACTGAAACAGTACATTCAAGCGTTTGGTTTTGGGTCGAAAACCGGTATCGATTTAATTGGAGAAACCTCAGGCATTGTCAACGCATCGAGCCATTTACCGAAAAGAACGGTGGCCTCCATTGCCATCGGCCAGGGTATTTCGGTAACGCCGCTACAAATGGTAACGGCCTTTAGCACGATTGCCAATGGGGGTTATTACATCAAACCTCATGTTGTCAAGACAGCCCTCCGGGAAGCGGGAAAGGGAGATCTTGAGGAAGTTGAAATCCCGAAACGGGTCATCTCCGAACAGACGGCCAGAGAAGTGACCCGGATTCTGCAAACGGTGGTTCTTCCCGGGGGAACAGGTGAAAAGGCGGCATTACCGGGTTATCTCGCGGCGGGAAAAACGGGAACCGCGCAAACGGTTAATTCAACGACCCGCACTTACTCGATGGATAACTTTGTAGGTTCGTTCGGTGGTTTTGTTCCTGCGCAAGACCCCCAATTGGTCATTCTGGTGGTCATTCATCACCCAAAAGGGGTCACATGGGGAGGGAGTGTTGCGGCCCCCGTTTTCAAAAATATTGCCGCTCAGACGTTGAATTATCTTGGCATTCCTCCATTTGACACGAAAAGAGTCCTGGTCGTTCAGAAAGATTCATAAAGGTTTTTTAAACTATTGGAAAAGATGAGAAAATGTTAAAATTTCATGATGAAATTGAAGCGCCTTTTATCTGAAATACCCGTTGAACGGATTGAGGGGCCTGTCGAGGTGGATATTCGAGGGATTACCTATTCGTCTGCAGAAGTGAAACCCGGTTATTTGTTTGCCGCGATGTCGGGAGTTAAAACCGACGGGCATTTATTTATCGGGGAAGCGCTTAAAAACGGAGCAACGGCTGTTCTTTGTGAAGAGTGGAATTCTTCCAACGGCGAATTAAAAGATCGCTCAACCCGGATTCAAGTTGAAGATTCCAGAAAGTCTTTCGCTCAAATAGCGTCTCAATTTTATCACCATCCTTCGAAGCAACTGGGGATCGTGGGCGTGACAGGAACGAATGGGAAAACCACCACTTCCTTTCTCATTCGAAGTTTGATGGAATACCTGGGACCGACCGGCCTCATTGGAACGGTTGGAAACTGGATTGGAAAAGAAAAACAGAAATCGAGTCATACCACTCCTGAATCTTCGGACCTTCAGTTTTTATTACATCAGATGAAATCCCGGGGAATAAAAAATGTCGTGATGGAAGTTTCCTCCCATGCGCTGGCGCAAGAGAGGATTTGGGGGACCTTTTTTGATACGGCGGTTTTTACGAATCTGACGCAGGATCACCTGGAATATCACCACACGATGGAAAGTTATTTTCAGGCCAAGTCGAGATTGTTTCGTGATCTTCGATATTCGGTTTTTCAAAATAAAAAACCGCTCGGGCTGGTCAATATCGATGACCCCTGGGGAAAACAGTTAATCACACTGACGTCAGCCGAGATTTGGACTTATGGCTTTGGCGAAGGCGCGGACCTTCAGGCCGTTAATATTCAAAGGACCTCTTCCGGAACATCGTTTCTGGTGAAGACGCCCGCCGGGGAGCTTCATATCCACACCTCCATGCTTGGGACCTATAATGTTTATAATCTTCTTGCCGCCGTGGGCGTAGGAATCCGCCATTCGATCCCCCTTAACATCATTGAAACGACTCTGGGAAAAACCATAGCCGTGCCGGGCCGGCTTGAAAAAGTTTCCGGCGATTATCCGATTACAGTGCTGGTCGATTATGCTCACACAGAAGATGCTCTATTAAAGGTGTTAACGACGCTGCAGGAAATAAAAACCGGAAGAATGATCCTGGTTTTTGGGTGCGGCGGAGACCGGGATAAAGGGAAACGTCCTAAAATGGGGAGAGTCGCAGGCCAATGGGCAGATTCTATTTTTTTAACCTCCGATAACCCTCGAGGTGAAGACCCGATGCAAATTTTAAGAGAAATTGAAGCGGGGCTCCTCTCGTTAAAAGGGGAGAAGAGAGGGGAGTACCGGATAATGGTCAATCGGAAAGAAGCGATCCAGGCAGCAATTACCGGGGCAAAACCGGGCGATTCCATTCTGATTGCGGGAAAAGGCCACGAAGATTATCAATGGGTCGGGAAGGTGAAATTTGAATTTGATGACCGGTTGGTGGCCCGGGACGCGCTGCAACACCGGTTTGGGTGTTAGGACATGGACTTAACCGTACATGAGATTCTCGAAGCGACCCGCGGAAAACTAATTCATGGGAAGGCGGATGTGAGGATCGGACGGGTTTCTACCGATAGCCGGAAGATTGAACCCGGGTCTCTTTTTATCCCCCTTAAGGGACCGGCTTTTGATGGACATGATTTTATCGATCAAGCCTGTCAGGCCGGAGCTGTTGGGTATTTGAAAGAAAAAAGCTCCCGCGCCGGCTCTAAAGGGATCTGTATTGAGGTTGATGACCCTTTAACCGCTCTGCAGGAATTGGCCGCTTACGTCCGGAAAAGTTTTAAAGGGCCTGTTATCGCCGTGACCGGAAGTAATGGAAAAACGACCACCAGGGAGATGCTATACGCCATTTTGGCGCTGAAACACTCCGTGTTAAAATCTGAAGGAAATTTGAATAACCACATCGGGGTTCCGTTAACCCTCTTAAAAATGACCGCTAAACATCAGATGATTTTATTAGAAATGGGAATTAACCACCCTGGAGAACTGCGTCGTCTGTGTGAAATTGGCCGGCCCACCATGGGTTTAATAACCAATATTGGAGAGGCCCACCTTGAGGGGCTTGGGAGTCCCGAAGGGGTTGCCCAGGCCAAAGGGGAATTGCTCGATTTTTTGCTCGAAGGGGTTGCCGTGATCAACACGGACACCCCGTTTTATTCCCAACTTAAGGAGAGGCAAAAAGGGAGAAGGGTTAGTTTTGGACTGGCAGAAGAAGCTGATTTTCGGGGAGTTCACATTCAACCCGACCGGCAAGGGACGATCTTCACGTTAAAGCACGAGAAAGATGAAAGTGTCATTCACCTGGCCGTTCCGGGCACGCACAATGTTTATAATGCGATGGGAGCCGCCGCGGCCGCTTCGACGCTGGGATGCGCGTCGTCGGACATTATCCAGGGTTTAAATTCGTTTCAACCCGTCCCATTAAGATCAGAAATCGTCGATTTAAATAACCAAATCAAGGTGTTGTTGGACGCTTATAACGCCAATCCTTCGTCAATGGAAGCAGCCGTCAGGATGCTGGTTGATCTGGGAAAAGAGGAAAATCGAAGAACTGTGGCGGTTTTAGGGGACATGCTGGAACTTGGAAGGAGTTCTGAAGACGCCCATTTTAAGTTAGGGAAAACCCTTGGCCGGTTAAAAATCGGACGTCTTTATTTATACGGACCTGAAGCTTGCCAGGTTTTTAAAGGGGCCGTCGAAAACGGCATGCCTGAAGAATCCATCAAGGTCTGTTCAACCCACGAAAAAATAGCGGAGGAAATTAGAAAGCTTTCCGCGGATCGTTCACTGTTATTGATTAAAGGCTCTCGAGGAATGAAGATGGAAAAAGTTCTCGACTTATTAAAGAAGGAATAACATGCTTTATTCGCTCCTATATCCTCTCCACACGCACTACGCCTTTCTCAATGTTTTTCGATATATTACCTTTCGGGCCATTTATGCCACTTTAACCGCTCTGATCATCAGTTTTCTACTCGGTCCGTATTTAATTAAAATGCTTCAAGGATGGAAGATTGGACAGCAGATCAGGGCAATAGGCCCTCAATCTCACCAGGTAAAGTCGGGAACGCCTACGATGGGTGGAATCCTGATCTTAATTGCAATTATCCTGGCCACTCTTTTGTGGGCCGATTTAAAGAATCGGTATATTTGGCTGGTCATTTTAGCTATCGTTGGGTTTGGAATGGTCGGGTTCTGGGACGATTATTTAAAAGTCGTTCGGAAAAAATCGGATGGGTTGCTTCCCCGATATAAATTTGGTCTTCAACTCTTGATCGCCTCCATCATCGCAATCATTTTATTTTACTCCCCGGCGTATTCGACGAAACTCAATTTTCCGTTTTTCAAACATTTTTTGCCAGACCTGGGCTGGTTCTATGTCCCATTTATTATTTTTATAATCGTCGGCGCATCGAATGCCGTAAATCTTACGGATGGTCTGGACGGCCTGGCCATTGGGCCGATTATCGTAACGTCTGTTGCCTATTTAATCGTCGCTTATGTCTCGGGAAATCATAAATTTGCGGAATATTTACTGATTCCTTATATAGAAGGTTCAGGGGAACTATCGGTTTTTTGCGGCGCCATTATCGGAGCAAGCCTTGGTTTTTTATGGTTTAACGCTTACCCGGCCTCGGTTTTTATGGGGGATGTGGGTTCCCTCCCGATCGGAGGCGCGCTTGGAACCGTGGCGATTGTTTCAAAACATGAGTTGCTTCTCCTTCTGGTCGGAGGCATTTTCGTCATTGAAGCTTTATCGGTCATCACACAGGTCATTTCCTATAAAACAAGAGGAAGAAGGGTATTTTTGATGTCGCCGATCCATCACCATTTTGAGTTAAAAGGTTGGCATGAATCCAAGGTCGTCGTCCGTTTTTGGATCATTGCCATTATTCTGGCGTTGCTTAGTTTAAGTACTTTGAAATTAAGATGATTTCTTTAAAAAACAAGGATGTCACGGTGGTCGGTTTGGGTAAAAGCGGTCTATCGGCGGTCCGTCTTCTCCTAAAGAAAGGAGCTCATGTAGCCGCGACCGATTCGGATGAGTCCCTCAGGCTGGACCTGGCGGAATTTAAGTCCCTTCCCGTTGCGTTTAAGCTGGGCCGGCATAAGGCTGAAGATTTTTTGTCCGCTGATTTAATCGTAGTCAGCCCGGGCATCCCTGCCGAAAATCCCCTTTGGGGGGGGGCGAGAAAAAAAGGGATCCCGGTTATTGGAGAATTAGAGTTGGCTTCCTGGTTTTTAAATCCTCGACTGATCTATGCAATAACCGGAACGAACGGGAAAAGCACTTCCACGACCCTGCTGGGCGAATTTTTTAAAAAAGAAGGAAAACAAACTTTTGTAGGCGGGAATTTAGGTCTGCCGGCTTCGGAAGCGGTTCTTGACCCGCCAAAGGGAGGATGGGAGGCAATTGTCCTGGAAGCGTCGAGTTTTCAATTGGAAACCATTCAAACCTTTCATCCTAAAATGGCCGCTCTCTTAAATATTACGCCGGACCATGGAGAACGCTATACCGGGATGGAGGAATATACGAAGGCAAAATTCAATATTTTTGCTAACCAGGGGAGAGAGGATTACGCTCTGCTGAATTGGGACGACCCGGTCATCCGGAAATTCCCCAATAAGGTGAAATCCAAAGTGGTTTGGTTTAGCTTGAAAGAATCGATTCCAGAGGGGATTTTCCGGGAAGAGAGTTTCCTGTATTACAGGAATGGCATGAGCCGAAAACAAATATGCGATGTGGCGTCTATTCCTCTTAAAGGGAGCCACAACAATGAAAACATCGCTGTGGCAGCCGGGATGGCCTTTTTAGCCGGGGTTTCTCCTCAAAACCTTCAACAGGTTTTAACGGAATTTAAAGGCCTGAAACATCGCCTTGAAAAGGTCCGGGAAGTTCATGGCGTGACCTACATTAATGACTCGAAAGGAACAAATGTCGGCGCGGTGATGAAATCTCTTGAAACGGTTCAGGCTCCTGTCATTCTGATTGCCGGAGGGAAGGAGAAAGGGGGTGGATTTTCATCTCTTATTCCTCTGATCCGCCAGAAAGTCAAAACCTTGATCTTGATCGGCGAAGCAAGAAACCGGATGCGGGAAGAGTTGAAAGAAACAGTCGATATTCTTGAAACGGAAACGCTTCAGGAAGCGGTCCAAAAGGCCTCTGCGCTGGGTCGAAAAGGGGACACGGTTTTACTCTCTCCGGCCTGTTCCAGTTATGACATGTTTAGAGATTACGAGGAACGGGGAGAACTATTTAAAAAATTGGTAAAGGAACTGGTTTAATTGAAAGGGTTTATTTTTTCCAAAAAGGAAGGGCCATTTGATTTTTATTTATGGAGCGTTTCGTTGCTTTTGGTCTCCATCGGCCTGGTGATGATTTACAGCGCAAGCGCTGTTATTTCAGAGGCCAAATATGGCGATTCTGGATTTTTTGTCAAAAAACAGCTGGTTTACGCTCTGATTGGAATTTTTCTGACCTGGTTTTTCTCTCGAATCGAGATCAAACTTTTGGAAAAGGCCGTTTGGCCTCTTTTAATCCTTTCAGCCTTAAGTCTGTTTGCGGCGCTCATCCCTTCGATCGGGAATCAGGTCAATGGCTCGAGGCGCTGGATTAAGCTGGGACTGATCTCTTTCCAGCCGTCAGAGTTTGCCAATCTTTCATTGATTATTTTTATGGCGTCCTACCTCGCGAAGAAAAAGGGAAAAATTAGAGAGTTCGGCAGAGGGATACTCCCCTGTCTATTGATTCTCGGGGTCTTTTTGAAACTCATTCTGGCAGAGCCTGATTTTGGTTCTGCGGTAATCATCGGGACTGTTTTCTTTCTTTTGATTTATCAGGGGGGCGCGAGAATCAAACATCTTTTTATATTATTTTTACTTTCGCTTCCCTTTATCTATCATTACCTGCATGTGGGTTTCAGGCGGCACAGGCTTCTGGCCTTTTTCGACCCCTGGAAAGAGCAGGGAGGAGAAGGGTTTCAAGTGGTGCAGTCTTTTTTGGCTTTTGCGGGAGGAGGTCCTTTCGGAACAGGACTTGGAGGGAGTAAACAGAAACTCTTTTATTTGCCGGAGCCGTATACGGATTTTATCTTCTCAGTGATTGGCGAAGAGTTCGGCCTGATCGGGACTCTGGGCGTTCTTTTTTTATTTTCACTATTGATTTTCAGAGGAATACGGATTTTATCAAGAACGGAAGATTCTTTTAGTTTTTACCTCGCGTCGGGAATTACCTTCTTCATTTTTTTACAGATGTTTGTTAATATTTGCGTCGTGACCGGGCTTTTCCCGACAAAAGGCCTGCCCCTTCCATTGATCAGTTACGGCGGTTCTTCTTTATGGGTCAATCTTATTTCAATCGGGATTCTCATGAATATCTCTCGAAAAAATGGGAGGAGAGCGACAAGAAAACCTTCAGGAAAGTCTGAGCAATTTCAACGTAAGGAGATGAGATGTTGAAATATCTGGCCGTTGAGAAGGTTCCAGATGCAAGGCCGCAGAGTCGAGGCGACGGAGGCGTACGCATCATGTACGTTGAGGAAGCCGAGATTCGAGAACGCAGCAGATGGTGCCTTATCGACGGATCAGGATAAAGAGATGAAAATTGTCATTGCCGGTGGAGGCACAGGGGGCCACTTATATCCGGGCATTGCGCTGGCTAAAGCTTTTCAAAACTATTTCAAGGGGGTTCAGATTTTATTTATCGGGACGGAAAAAGGGATTGAATCGCGGGTTTTGCCCGGAGAAGGGTTTACCCTTAAAACCATTGAAGTCGAAGGATGGATCGGGAAAAACAGGATGACTTTGTTAAAAACCTTGATCCGTTTTCCTAAAAGTCTTGGACAAAGTTACCGCCTTTTGAAGGCGTTTAGACCCAATTTGGTGATCGGCGTCGGCGGATATGCTTCGGGTCCCGTTCTGCTGGTTGCGGCCTTTTTAAAGATAAAACGGATCATTTTGGAACAGAATGTCATTCCCGGTTTAACGAATAAAATATTGGGCCATTGGGTCCATCAGGTTTTTGGTTCTTTTGAAGGATCAAAAGCCTATTTCCCCAGGAAAAAGTTTTTCTTCTCCGGGAACCCCGTCCGAAAGGAAATTATCAATATTCGTGCCGGAAAAGAATCAGGGGAGTTGACGCTCCTGGTGTTTGGGGGAAGCCAGGGGGCACATGCTATTAATCAAGCCGTTGTCGACGCGCTGGACATTTTAAAGAAAGATCCCCGCCTCTCCATCCAATGGATTCATCAAACGGGACCCAAAGATTTTCAATGGGTGAAGGAGCAATACGAAGCCAAAAAAATATCTGCCAGGGTGGAACCTTTTATTTTTAATATGGCACAGGCTTATGAAACTTCCGATCTTGTCATTTGTAGAGCCGGGGCGACAACCCTTGCCGAACTGACCGCATGCGGGAAACCGGCGATTTTAATCCCTTTCCCGTTTGCGGCCCACCGCCATCAGGAAAAAAACGCCTATTTTTTTAAAAAAATGGGTGCGGCTGAAGTTATTGACCAGGCAGACCTGGACGGCCGGCTGCTGGCAAAAAAAATTGAGGGGATTTTCTTAACCCCGAACCAGATGAATCTAATGGCTGAAAAAGCAGCGGCGCTTGGGAAAAAAGACGCGGCTGAAGCCATTATCGACCGATGCCTCCAGTTGGGTTTGGGACATGTTTAGAAAAATCAAGCATCTTCATTTCGTCGGAATAGGGGGGGCCGGCATGAGCGGAATTGCCGAGGTATTGATGAACCTCGGTTATCGGGTAACCGGGTCCGATCTTTCGGTGACCGAAACCACAAAACGCCTTGAAAAGGCGGGGGGAAAGGTATTTGTCGGACATGATCCGTCCCATATTCAGGGGGCCCAGGTTGTGGTTGTTTCGTCCGCCATCGGGTCCGGAAATTGTGAAATAGAAACCGCGCGCCGGTTGAAAATTCCGGTCATTCCAAGGGCTGAAATGCTGGCAGAACTCATGCGCTTGAAATACGGAATTGCGGTTGCGGGATCGCACGGGAAGACCACAACGACTTCGATGATAGCCTCCGTGCTGGCGATGGGGGGGCTTGACCCCACCGCGGTGATCGGAGGAAAACTGAACCTTTTTGGAAGCCACGCCAAGTTAGGGCAGGGAGACTTTTTGGTGGCGGAGGCCGATGAAAGCGACGGGTCTTTCTTGAAACTTTCCCCTACGATGACGGTGGTGACGAATATCGATCGGGAACATCTCGAGTATTACCATGATTTAGAGGAGATTAAAAAAGTTTTTCTTGAATTTATGAATAAGGTGCCCTTTTACGGATGTTCCATCATTTGCCTGGATGAAAAGCCTCTTCAAACGATGATTCCCCTCCTCCAAAAAAGGCATGTCTCGTACGGGGTAAAAGAAATGGCCGATATCCGGGCGGAAACGATCGAAATGCGGGAGTGGCGCTCCTCTTTCGAGGTCGTTGGTTTTGGCAGGGGATTGGGGACGTTTTGCTTAAAAGTTCCGGGGCTTCATAATATTCAAAACGCGTTGGCGTCAATAGCCGTCGGGATTGAACTCGAAATCGAAGTGTCGTTGATCCGGAAGGCGCTTCAGGAATTCAGCGGCGTCGACCGCCGGTTCCACCTGCTGGGAGAACGAAAGGGAATCATGGTGGTGGATGATTATGGTCATCATCCGACCGAAATCCGGGCGACCCTTGCTGCGGCTAAACAGGGATGGAACCGGAGAGTGGTTGTTCTTTTTCAACCTCATCGATTTACAAGGACCCGCGATCTGTTGGAAGATTTTGGTCAAGCTTTTGATCACGCCGATCTCCTCTTTCTAACGGAAATTTACGGCGCGGGGGAAAAACCGATTCCAGGAGTCTCCAGCGAAAATCTTTTTCATCTATTAAAAAAAACGGGGCATCCAGAAGTGGAATATCTCCCCCGGAAGGGAGAATGGGTGAAAAGAATTTTACCAAAATTAAAAGAAAATGACCTGGTCATCATCCTGGGCGCCGGGGATATCTGGAAGGCCGGCCAGGAGATTTATCAATGCCTGTCCTGATATGAAAGAATCGTTGATAAAAACAATTGAATCGGCTTTGAAAAATTTCAAGGGGAAAATTCTCTACCGTGAACCCTTGAGCAAGTATACCTCCTTAAAGGTGGGTGGGAATGCGGACGCCGTAGTTTTCCCCTTTGATTTTGAAGATCTGACGCACCTGTTTGAAAAGATCCGAACGTTTAAAATTCCGTTTTTTATTATCGGGGCCGGATCGAATTTAATTATTCAGGACGGAGGAGTTCAGGGGATCGTCATCAAGCTGAGTCACTTTAACCGGATTGAAAAACTGGACTCAAAGACGCTCTATGCCGAAAGCGGCGTTTTTCTTCCCCGCTTGTTGAAATATACGCTGGACGCCTCATTGACAGGGTTTGAGTTTATCTGTTCCATTCCCGGGAGCGTCGGGGGAGCCCTTAAAATGAACGCCGGCATTTCAGGCAGGGAATTTTCCGACGTTGTGGAGTCGATTCGTATACTGACTTTTCAGGGCGGCCTTATGGAAATGGATAAAAAAGAGGCCTCGTTCGGGTATCGAACCTCAAAATTTCCGAGAGGGGTTTTGCTGGGAGGTGTTTTTAAACTTGATCAGGCTCCCAAACATGAGGTACAGGAGAAGATCGCCCTTCTTCTCAAGAAGAGAAGAGAAACCCAGCCGCTTTCCTATCCCAATGTGGGGTCGATTTTTAAAAATCCAAAGGGTTCATTCGCAGGGAAACTGATCGAAGAGGTGGGTTTAAAAGGATTCCAGATCGGCGGGGCGCAAATCTCTCAAAAACATGGTAACTTCATTATTAACAGGGGTTCGGCGAGTTCCAATGATATTATTCGTTTGATCAAGAAAGCGGGCAAAGAAGTGGAAGCCAAAAAAGGGGTCGTTCTTGAGCTTGAGGCTAAAATTGTAGGTAAAAATGCCGCTCACTCATAAGAAAATAGGTGTTTTAATGGGGGGAGATTCTGCGGAGTCTGAAGTTTCGATTAAAACGGGTACCGCGATTTTAAACGCTCTCACAAGGAACCATTACAAGGCTGTGCCCATTCAGATGGGGCGGTCGATTTGCCGTCTTTTAGAAGAAGAATCAATCGAAATCGTTTTCAACGGGTTGCATGGCAAATTCGGAGAAGATGGGTGCATTCAGGGATTGCTGGAGACCTTGAAAATTCCCTATACGGGATCAGGCGTTCTCGCGAGCGCGTTGGGAATGGATAAAGCGGCTTCCCGAAAGATTTTCATGCAACACAGCCTCCCTGTCCCAGGTTTTTATTTACTAAGAAAAGATCAAAAAGGGGACTTTTCAACACAGGCCGTTCCGTTTGGCCTTCCCTGGGTGGTCAAACCGGGTCAGGAGGGATCCAGTGTCGGTATTTCGATTGTAGAAACCTCTGATCTTTTAAAATCCGCGGTCGAAGAAGCGTTCCGGTATGGCGAAGTGATTCTGGTTGAACCCTACATTTCCGGCAGAGAGGTTCAGGTCGGAATCCTGGAAGACCGGGCTCTGGGGATTATTGAAATTAAAACGAAGAGAAAATTTTATGATTACACCGCGAAGTATGTTCCGGGTATGTCCGAGCATCTTTTTCCCGCGCCTTTACCGTCCGATCTCTACCAAAAAATCATGGAGATGGGGCTGGCCGGGCATCGTGCTTTGAATTGCAGGGGTTATAGCAGGGTTGATTTTCTGCTGGATCAAAATAATCAGCCCTATTTACTGGAGGTCAACACGCTTCCGGGCATGACCGAAACCAGCCTCCTCCCCGAGATTGCGCGAGGGGTGGGGATTCCGTTTGACCGGCTGGTGGAAAGGATTTTGTCCTGTGCTATTAAGGAAAAATAGACGGGGTCAGTACCCGGGGAAAAATGATAAACGGCTTCAGCCCAATCGGAAAAAAAAGACGCGGAGTCTTTTTCCGGTCATCGGGAAGGTTTTTTTGGTTTTATTGTCGGCGGGAGCAATCGGTGCCGGGGGGGAGGCGGCTACCTTCTGGATAAATTCTCTTGCGTTCTTTAAGGTTCAGGAAATCCAGGTCACGGGTTTGATTTATTTGAATGAAGATCAGGTCATGGCCCATTTGCTGGGGATTCGGCATCAATCGTTGTTTAAGATTAACCTCAATGAGGTTCGGAAGGATTTGGAAAATGAGCCCTGGATCCGAAAAGTAAGATTAAAAAAACATCTGCCGGATCTCATCGAGGTCCAGGTCACAGAAAAACACCCTGTGGGGTATCTTCGTGCAGGAGAGGGTACTTACCTGTCGGATGAAGAGGGGTTTTATATCGGGAAAGCGGAAAGGCCGCTCAAGAATATTCCTGAAATAAGAGGCGTACAGATTGAAAAATGGATTCATCGGAAGGAAAAGGAAGTGGGTTTGGTCAAACGGGCTCTGGAGTTTCTTCAAATGACGGCGAAACCCCATTTTCTCGTGGCCAAAGAAGATTTATCCGCCATAGAAATAACGTCGGATAATGACCTGGCCGCAACCATCGGGGGCACGACCTTTTTATTCCGGTATCCCTACGTTCCCCAGCAGTGGTTTCGCTTTCTCTCGGTCAAGAGTGATATTCTGGCCAAAAATATCCCGATCGAAAATATTGATCTGCGTTTCGCAGGAAAAGTCATTGTCAGGCCTCAAAAAGAAAAGACATAGTTGAAATGAAAAAGAATCCAAAAAAAAGCAAATGCGCTGTCACCCCCAAGAACAGAGATAGGATTTGAAACTCCTTGTTTTTCCTGTCATCGCGAGCACCCGTAGGGTGCGTGGCGATCTCGGCTCAAGATGGCGAGATTGCTTCGCTTCGCTCGCAATGACAACTTTCTATCTCTGTTTTAGGGTCACCTTACAAGTTTTGAGGGTTCCTTATGAGCAAGATTGAAAAAATTGTAGTGGGTTTAGATATTGGAACGACCAAGACCTGTGCGATTGTCGCAGATGTGGTTGATCATCAAAAAGTGAACATCATCGGGATTGGAACCCATCCTTCAAATGGCATTCGAAAAGGGGTGATTGTCAATATAGAGAGTACCGTAGAATCAATCCGGAAGGCTGTGGAAGAGGCCGAACTGATGGCGGGTGTTCAGATCAATTCGGTTTACGCGGGAATTGCCGGAAGCCATATTAAAGGATTCAACAGCAAGGGTGTCATCGCGGTTAAGGAGGAAGAGGTCCTTCAGTCCGACATTAAAAGGGTCATTGGAGCCGCAAAGGCCGTCGCGATCCCGCAGGATCGGGAAATACTCCATATCCTCCCCCAAACGTTTACGGTAGATGATCAAGATGGAATTAAAGACCCTTTGGGAATGTCCGGCGTCCGCCTGGAAGCCGCGGTCCATATTATTACCGGGGCTGTCGCCTCCTCGCAAAATATCGTTAAAAGCATACAACGGGCCGGGCTGGAGACCATTGAATTAATTTTACAACCCATGGCCTCCAGTGAATCGGTTTTGTTCCCCGAAGAAAAAGAATTGGGAGTTACGTTGATCGATATCGGAGGAGGAACAACGGACGTTGCTATTTTTAAAAATGGAAGCATTTGGCATACGGCCGTGATCCCGATCGGTGGAAATCATCTGACCAACGATATCGCCGTCGGATTGAGAACCCCGCTCGCCGAGGCCGAAAAAATAAAAATCAGGTACGGCTACGCTCTTAAAAAACAGGACAATCATGAGGAAACGATTGAAGTCCCCAGCGTGGGAGGGCGGGCGCCGAGAATTTTGTCCCGGAATTATCTTTCCGAAATCATTGAATCGCGTTCGGTTGAAATCTTTCAATTGGTTTCCCAGGAAATCAAAAAAAACGGCAAGAATGAAATATCCGCGTCCGGTGTGGTTATTACGGGCGGGAGCGCTCTTATGGAGGGAATGGTCGAAGTGGCGGAACGGGTCCTCGATCTTCCGGTCCGCGTGGGTTATCCGATTCATGTAGGAGGAGTGGCGGATGTGGTAAGGAGTCCGATGTATGCGACCGGCGTCGGGTTGATTTTATACGCAGTCCGCACCCGCGAAAGGCCGGAACAACACGCGCCTCAAAACGGAAATCTAATTTTAAAAATGAAGGAATGGTTTAAAGAAATTTTTTAAACATTAATCACAAAATGAGCCTGGCTGTGGAAGCGCGCTTGCCTTAAAAGAAGGAACGGGCGCCAGCGAGCCGGCTCTGTGCGGGGGGGGGACGTTATGTTTTTATTCGAAGAGGAACACGAACCTAAGGCTGCAAAAATTAAGGTCATCGGCGTGGGGGGGGGAGGATGCAACGCGGTGAATACGATGATCGCAAGCCATTTGGACGGGGTTGAGTTTATTGCCGTAAACACAGATGTCCAGGCGATGGGACTTTCTTTATCTCCGCAAAAATTGCAGATTGGAAGCAAGGCGACCAAAGGGCTGGGCGCCGGAGCTAACCCTCATATGGGGAGGGAAGCCGCTTTAGAAGATTCCGAAAAAATCAAGGAATTCCTTCAGGGCGCGGATATGGTTTTTGTGACCGCTGGAATGGGAGGAGGGACCGGAACGGGGGCCGCGCCCATCATCGCCCATATTGCCAAAGAACTGGGCGCTTTAACCGTCGCGGTCGTCACCCGGCCGTTTTTATTTGAAGGGTCCAAACGGGCCCAGCGGGCCGAGGAGGGAATTCATGAACTCAAGTTAAATTCCGACACCTTGATCGTGATTCCCAATCAGAAAATTTTAGGCCTGGTCGATAAAACCACTCCTTTGATATCTGCTTTTAAAATTGCTGATGACGTTCTTCATCAGGCGGTTCATGGAATTGCCGATTTAATTACCACCCCGGGCTTGATTAACGTGGATTTTGCGGACGTCCGAACCATCATGTCTTATAACGGCCGCGCGGTTATGGGAATGGGAAAAGGAACGGGGCCAAACCGTGCCGTAGAGGCCGCGCAAAGAGCCGTAGCGAGCCCCCTTTTAGATGAAGGGTCGATTGAAGGAGCCCAGGGAATTCTGATTAATATTACGGGGGGATACGATCTTTCACTTCACGAAGTCGAAGAGGCCTCCTCGATTATTCAAAGAGGCGCGGACCCTGACGCGAATATTATTTTTGGCGCGGTGATCAATGAAGCCCTTTCTGAAGAAATTGTGGTGACCGTTATTGCGACCGGCTTCGAAAAGAAAGGTCATCCCGAAAACGGACCGGTTAAAGAGAAAGAGATTTATAGAAAGTTCGAAGGCGCTCAAGCGGAGGCCGGCAAGGAGATGGATTCCCCAACATTTGTCCGGAACCGGTTGCCTCAAGTTCCGAAAGTGGAGGTTCAAATTGAGGAAGATGAGTGGGAAATCCCGGCATTTTTACGGAACAAACCGCGCTGATCCGATGAAAAACGGCAAGCTTTTTAATTTAGAGGAGTCCCAAAAGGCTCTTATGAGATCGATTCCCCGCGTTTTTGAAACGGCAGAAGTGGATTGTTTTTTTTCGCCCGAGGCTTCCTTTTTTGAAAAAATAACGGCCCCGGCATGTCAGGTCAAACAGGTCCATGGCCGGGCGGTTTTAGATGTCCGGTCCGAACATGTCAACGATCTTTCCGGTTCAAACTTCAGCCGATTCGAGTTTGACGGCATGTTAACCTCGCGGCCAAACCTCGTCTTAACCATTTATTCGGCCGATTGCCTTCCCCTGTTGTTCTTTGACCCGGAGAAAAAAGTGGTTGGCGCGGTCCATGCGGGCTGGAGGGGAAGTTTCCTCAATATCAGCCGGGACATGGTTAAAAAGATCGCTGAGGTTTATCAGGGAGACCCCGCTCATCTGCGGGTGGTATGCGGCCCTTCGATCCATGTCTGTTGTTTTGAAATTCAAAACGATGTCGCGGAAAAATTTCACGAAAAGTTTCCCCAATGGCCCGATTTAATCCGAAGAGAAAAGGGACGACAAACGCTCGATTTGCAGGCGTTGAATAGAAGACAGCTGATGGAGGAGGGGGTTTTAGAAAATAACATCGAAACCAGCGATGTTTGCACCTTTTGCTCAGCCCGTAGACTTCCCTCCTATCGGAGAGACGGCGCCCGGGCGGGTAGAATCATCAGCGGAATCCGGTTGAAATAACATGTCGATACGAGCCCGTTTAGACCTTGTCCGCAAGCGAATCACCCAAACCTGTTTAAAAATTGGAAGATCCCCGGAAGACGTTCAACTTATTGCCGTCACCAAAACGGTGGGGGTGGATCGAGTCATCGAGGCGGTTGAGGAAGGAATAAAAATCGCGGGGGAAAATAAGATTCAAGAAGCTCTTCCGAAAATGGAAGAATTGGAGAAAAAGGGGTATTCCCTGGAGTGGCATTTTATCGGAAAACTTCAGCGGAATAAAGCTAGGTTTGCCGTGGGACGATTTTCGTTAATTCACTCGGTCGACTCCGTGGGTCTGGCTGAAGAAATTTCACGTCAGGCTGAAAAAAAAAGGGTTCTTCAAAGTATTTTAATGGAGGTTAATTTGTCCGGAGAAATTTCCAAAGAAGGGTTTTCACCGGAAGAGGCTTTACTTGCTATGGAAAGAATGAGTCAGCTAAAATGGCTTAAAGTAATGGGTTTAATGACGATTCCTCCTTTCTCCTTAAATCCTGAAGGATCCAGGCTTTTTTTTAAATCTCTCAAAACCCTGGGTAAACGAATGGCAGGGCGATTGGAGCGGTCTTTTGAGGTCTATTCGATGGGGATGTCGAATGATTTTGAGGTCGCGATCGAAGAGGGAGCGACCCATGTCCGAATCGGCAGAGCCCTCTTTGGAGAAAGAGAGCCATGAGTCAGGCGAGTTTTTCGGTTTTAGGCGTGGGGAATATGGGATCGATCCTTTTAAAATCGCTCGTTTCCCTTCCCTTTACTTCGCCGGAGAAAATTTCTGTTTTCGACCCGGACCCGCTTTCCATGAAAAAAGCGGGAAAATACAAGGTCCGGGTGGCCCGCCATTTGAAGGAAGCCGTCGAGGGGAAGGCGTTCGTGGTCCTGGCCGTCAAACCTCAAATGATGACCGCGCTGTTAAATGAAATCAGGGATTTTCTTTTGCCCGAAGCGGTTGTGGTCTCTGTAGCCGCCGGGGTGTCGATTGAAAAAATTCAAACGGTTTTAAAACGGGATCAGAAGGTGGCTCGCGCGATGCCCAATACCCCGGCCATCCTGAAAAAGGGGATGACCGCTCTTGTTTACAGCGGGAGGCTGTCGTCCGAAGAAAAGGCTTTCGTGAGAAGAATTTTTAACCGGGTCGGGAAAACAATCGTCGTGACCGAAGATAAAATGGATGCCGTAACAGCCCTGTCGGGAAGCGGACCGGCCTATGTTTTTACGTTTGTCGAAGCTTTAGTCGAGGGCGGCGTTAAAATGGGCCTGTCTGAACCCGTGGCCTACCAGATGGCAACGCAAACCCTTTTTGGGGCCGTCAAAATGCTGATCAAGCTGGACCTTACCCCTGCGGAACAGATTAAAAAAGTGACCTCACCGGGGGGGACGACGCTTGCAGGACTCGCCATGCTCGAAAGCGGACGATTTAAAGAAATCGTGATTTCTGCGATGGAGGCGGCGGCCAAACGATCCGCCGAATTAGGAAGTGTCTGAGGTCCGTAACCCTTCAGTGAAGGGTGGGCATTGACGAAAGTGCCTGGTATGCCATGGATGGAGACTTCGATGAATTCAAGAACAGAGTTAGAAAGCTGTCATTGCGAACAAAGTGAAGCAATCTCAAGACTTTACGATAAGATTGCCACGCACCCTTCGGTGCTCGCAATGACATGATTAATAAGTGGGTGCGAAGTCTATCGCTGGTCTTGGGTGTTTAACGGGTACTTTTATCGGCTGGATAGGGTATAATAAAACATTAAGGTTTCGTCTTTCGCCATGAGGAGCAAAAACAAATTATGTTTGTGATGGGAAATTTTATAGCTTCATTTGCGACCCTGTTAGACTATGCCTTAACGATTTATACCTACATTATTATCGCCCGGGCCCTGGTATCGTGGGTCAATCCCGATCCCTATAATCCGATCGTACAGTTTTTACACAAGGTCACGGAACCCGCCCTTTACCCTTTTCGAAGAATGATGGGAAGTTATGGTTTCGGGATTGATCTTTCCCCTTTAATTGTTATTTTAATTATTTATTTTTTACAGAGTTTCCTCGTCAAAACACTTTATCAATTTGCGAGGCAATTTTCTTAAAAAGTGAGGACACATGAAAATCACACCGCTTGATATTCAGCAAATGGGATTTAAAATCAGATGGAAGGGATATGATAGGGAAGAAGTCGATACTTTCCTTAGCACTCTAACCGAGGACTATGAGGCTTTGATTAAAGAAAACCTTTATTTAAAAGAGCAGATGGCTCATGTTGAAGCTGAATTGACCGAATTAAAAAAGAAAGAAGTGCTTCTCAGTCAAACGTTGATCTCCGCACAGGGACTCGTGGAAATGCAAAAGGCCAATACGTTGAAAGAATCAACGATGATGATCAGGGAGGCGGAAGTTCAGGGGGAGCAAATTATCAAGAACGTGAAGGAAGAAGCCGCCCGGTTAAGAAGTGATTTAATTCATTTAAAACGGCAAAAACTTCTCTTTATTGAACACTTAAGATCGATGGTCAAAAGCTTTGAAGTGTCCTTATCCGTTGAAGAGCAAGCGGAAAAAGAAACAGAAAAACTTTCCTAGGGTATCATAAAAAAACATGAGAGAAACTTTCATTTTTTGTAAGAGGAAATTTATCGTTAGCCTCTTTTTAACCGGAATTTTCGGTGTCATGATCCCTGTGGTTTTAAAAGCCGAACCTCAGGTCCCGTCGGAATCTTTTTCCCTTCCTTTTTCCCCTGAATTTTCCCACCCGGTTAACCACCAGTATCAGACTGAATTTGCTGATGGAAAAACCGTCATCTACACGCTTGATCCGACTCTTCAGGAAAGGATGAAAAAGTACTTAAAAGACTATCGTGTTCCTTACGGCGTTTTTGTCGCCATCGACCCTTCTTCCGGAAAGGTTCTCGCTCTGGCCGAACATTCCAGCTATAACCCGGGCTTGAAGGGGCTTTCCGTCAAAGCGACCTATCCGGCGGCTTCGATTTTTAAACTGGTGACCGCGGCCGCGGCTCTAGAGGAGAAAAAAGCCAATCCGGATACGATGATTGCGTTTCATGGCGGGCTCTATCGCCTGCGGAAAACAAATTGGGAGGATGATCCGGAAAGAGACTTTAAAACCATCTCTTTATCGGATGCGCTTGCCAAATCAGCGAACGTTCCTTTTGCGAAAGTGGCCAGCCGCTGGCTGGACAATTCGACCCTCCTTTCCTATGCCAATGCTTTTGGTTTTAATCGCCCAATTTTTTTGAAATTCCAGTTCAAATCAGCCACGCTTATATTCCAGAAGGCAGGAAACAGGTGGCCTATACCGCGGCAGGATTTGGCGACATTGAGATGAGTCCTTTACATGGCGCTCTAATTGCGTCTGCCATCGGAAACGGCGGGGATTTTCTCGTTCCTCATTTAATCGAAAAAGTGGTAGATAAGAACGGAAATGAGCTGTATGCGCCGACGAAAGAAGTCGTCGGGCAGGTTGTTTCAAAAAACACCACCGACCTTTTAAGAGAGATGATGGGCAAAACAGTCATCATGGGAACCTCGCGAAGGGCCTTCCGGTCTTACCACCGGTCTGCGGCCCTCCGAGATATTACCATTGGCGGAAAAACAGGGTCCCTGACAGGGAATGACCCTCGCGGAAAGTATAGTTGGTTTGTGGGAATGGCGCCTCTTGAAAAGCCGGAGATTGCAATAGCCGCCCTTGTCATCAATAATGGCCGCTGGCGGATCAAGGGATCGGATATTGCCAAAGAGGGATTCACGGTTTTCTTTAAGAGGTCCGAATGACGACCCTGCCCCTGGAGGTTTCAAAAGCAAAACATATCCATATGGTTGCCGTCTGCGGGACCGGAATGGGATCGCTCGCGGGGATGTTAAAGGCCTCCGGCTACCGGGTGACCGGCTCGGATGAGCATATTTACCCGCCCATGAGCGCCGTGTTGAAGGATCAGGGGATCGAATGCCGGAATGGATTTTCAGAAAAAAACATTGATCCCGATGTGGATCTGGTGATCATCGGAAATGCGGTGTCCAGATCAAATCCCGAGGTTCAGGCGGTTCTTTCAAAACAGCTTCCTTATCTTTCACTGCCTCAGGCGCTGAGCCAATTTTTTCTTCAGGGAAAAAAAACTGTGGTCATAACGGGAACCCATGGAAAGACGACAACCTCCTCTTTAATCGCATGGGTCCTGGAAGCCGCGGGATTGAATCCCGGATTTATGATCGGAGGATTTGTAAAAAACTTCAAAGGAAATTATCAGTTGGGAAAAGGTCCTTTTTTTGTGGTTGAAGGAGATGAATACGATTCCGCTTTCTTCGATAAAGGTCCGAAATTTCTCCATTATCGGCCGATGTACAGCATTTTAACCAGCATTGAGTTTGATCATGGAGATATCTATAAAGACCTTCGTCATATTCAGCAGGCTTTTCATCAATTCATCCAGCTGATTCCCTCAGAAGGAATGCTGATGGTTTCAGGAGAAGATTCGAATATCAAGGAAATCCTGGGCGATTGCCGCTGTCGTTTGGAAACCTACGGGCTGGATGGAACATACGATTGGAGCGCTCGCAAAATCGAGGCGTCCAAAGAAGGGCTTTCCTTCGATGTTTATTATCAGGGATCGCAATTTGGATCTTTTGTGACGCCTTTAATGGGACACTACAATTTAAAAAATAGTCTGGCAGTGATTGGCTTGAGTTTTCATTTAAAGTTGACCAGGGAAGACATTCAAAAAGGAATAGAAACATTTCAAGGCGTCAAGCGGCGCCAGGAGATTGCAGGGGAAGTCGATCATATCCTGGTGATGGACGATTTTGCGCATCATCCGACGGCGATTAAAGAGACCTTGAGCGGGATTAAGATGAGATATCCCGGGAGAGCGATCTGGGTTATTTTCGAACCTCGTTCCGCGACCAGCCGAAGGAACTTTTTTCAAAAAGAATTCAGTCAAAGCTTCAACCTGGCTTCAAAGGTCATTATCTCTCACCCGATCGGCCTGGAAAAGATTCCCCCGCAAGAACGGCTGGATCCCGCTCAGCTTGTGCGGGACATCGGTCTGTCGGGGACAGAGGCCTTTCTTTATCAAAATGCCGATGAAATCGTTTCCAGGATTGTGCCTAAAATTCAATCGGGGGATTTAATCTGTGTCATGTCGAGCGGGGGATTTGACGGAATCCACGGAAAACTTTTAAAAGCCCTGCAAAACCGCTAATGGTTTGGTGAAGACCTCATTCCACGAAATCGAATCCCTTCTTGAGCAGGCCGTTTCAAAAAAAATTTGTTCAGGAGCATCGTTACTGGTTTTCTATCAAGGTGAAATCTCATTCCAAAAAGAGGCGGGGTTTACTTCTTTTCATCTTGGAGGGCTGATTCCAGAGCCGGTAAAAAAAAATACCCTCTTTGACCTGGCTTCATTAACCAAGCCCCTTGTGACGACCCAGCTCATCGCGCTTTTCATTCAGGAAGGAATTCTTTCCCTGGATCAAACCGTGGGTCAATTGTTGGAAAAACCTCTTTCCAGAGAACTTTCGGGAACAACTCTAAGAGCCTTATTAAATCATTCATCGGGCCTTCCCGACTGGAGGCCTTATTATTCCTCCATTGATCCCAAAACCGATCAGGCAAAAATTAAAAATTCCATTTATCGAGCCATCCATGAG
Organism: Nitrospirota bacterium; assembly: GCA_016178585.1. NCBI lineage: Bacteria > Pseudomonadati > Nitrospirota > Nitrospirota bacterium. Next base: position 1,727 of record JACOTA010000030.1, on the reverse strand, counting down.
GAACCTTTAGTCTATCCACCGGGAACCCGGAATGTGTATAGTGATCCTGGATTTATTTTATTGGGAGAAATTCTTGAGAGAAAAACCGGAAAAAATCTCGACGAGTTATTTCAGGAGAAGATAGCAGACCCGTTAAACTTGCAGGATATCGGCTTTATTCCGCGCGACCGGCCCGGTCCGTTAAAAGGGGGGAGAGCGTTTGTGGCCACGGAAAATTCGGCGGATCGGAAAAAGGTCATCCAGGGGGAAGTTCATGACGATAACGCTTTTGTGATGGGCGGGGTAGCGGGACACGCGGGTTTGTTTGGGACTGCCCGGGGGATCTATGGCTGTTTTGGGGAATGGAGACGCGGCTATGCGGGTAAAGGAAGAATTCTGGAGGCTTCAACGGTGAAGGCTTTTGTTGAACGAGAGCGGTTTACCGGAGATTGGGGGCTGGGGTGGATGTTCCCTTCTGCCCCTTCAAGCGCCGGGCGCTATTTTTCAAGGCGCTCCTTTGGTCATCTGGGTTTTACCGGAACCTCCCTCTGGTTTGATCCTGCTGTCGATCTGGGGGTTATTTTCCTTTCGAACAGGGTTCATCCCACGCGAGAAAATAATGCCTTGAAGGAATTCAGACCCCTCCTCCATGATCAGATCTACCAGACGGTCATTCATAAAGGTCTTCCATGAAAAAGCCGAAAGCCCTGAAAAAAGGGGACGCCATCGGGATCGTTGCTCCTGCGGGGAAAATGGATCCATCTGCTCTTGAAAAGGGGCTGGAGAGGATTCGAAAACTCGGTTTTGAGGTCGTCATGGGCAAACATCTTGCCGATTCGTTCCGTTATTTTTCCGCAACTGACCGGCAAAGAGCTGAAGACCTTCAATGGATGTTTGCCCAGGATGTCAGGGCAATCCTTTGTGCCCGCGGGGGATATGGATCGGTGAGATTAATTCCCCATTTAGAGATGAAACAATTAAAAGGATCGGATAAAATTTTTATCGGGTGTAGCGACCTCACGACCCTTCTTCTCCATCTCTCCAACTTCGAAATTCCTGTTTTTCATGGTCCGATGGTTTCCCATTTCAGCCGGACCCAAAATCCCCTTTCTGACCATTTTTTTTTAAGAATGCTGACTTCCAGAGACCCCATCGGAAAATTTTTTCATCCCACGATGAAAAGTTTAAAAGAGGGAACAGGGGAAGGAGCCTTAACCGGAGGGTGTCTGTCGCTCCTTTGTAGTTCGATAGGAACGCCTTACGAGATCGATACGGAAGGAAAAATTCTCTTTATCGAGGAGGTCAACGAACCCCCTTACCGGATTGACCGGATGCTGACACACCTTAAAATGGCCGGGAAATTTCAAAAGGTAAAAGGAATTTTATTTGGGACGCTTTTGAATTGCGACCCGCCTCCCGATTCGGGTTACACCTTAAAAGAGGTGGTTTTGAGCTGTCTGGAAGACGTTGCGTGTCCGGCGCTTTGGGGGGTTCCTTTTGGGCACGGCAATGAAAACATCACCCTCCCGCTCGGTTTAAAAGTTCATTTAAATGGAAATGAACGGACGATAACCTTTTTAGAATCCCCCGTCGGTTAGGGGATTTTTCGGGTGTGAGACAAATTTATGGGTAAACTTCTCACCCGGTTGCCCGATTTCCCCAAAACTCCTCCCACCGGCCGCTGATTTGGCAGCAGCGCAGGGCGATAATCGCATTGGCGCCTTTGACGGTCCATCTCATTCCCGACT